>URLM01000011.1 GCA_900548775.1 uncultured Olsenella sp. | reverse complement strand
CGTGCACAAAAATCGCGGTTGCAGGTCAAAATTCTGGGTTCCGCTTAGTATCACCCCACGGGTGCCATTCCCCTACCTGCGGCTCCGCAAAGAGTTAGAGTCTTCGTACTCGGCGATTCGCCCAAAAAGGACCGGCAACCGCGATTTTTGTGCAGGCGCCCGTCTTCCTAGAGCCAGATATCCGCTCGTGGGCATCGTTCTTGCCGAATTCCCCGCAAAGAGGGCTCACGCTAGCGGGACGCCTCGCGCTCATCCTGCAAAGCACGTCCGCCCCCTCAAATCCCCCTTTGGAACTAGGAATAAACCGCAGCTCAAAGGGGCCATCGCGTGACTCGCAGCTCTTTTTGGACCGTAGGCAGAATAACGTTGCGCGCCGCTGCGGAAACGTGTAAAAAGATTAGGACCTTGGGTAAGGGGCCCAGGGACGAGAAGTTCAAGTGAGAGGAACGCAACATGAAGGCTTCTGTCAACGAGGATTGCATCGGCTGCGGTCTTTGCGAGGGCACCTGCCCCGACGTCTTTAGCATCGGCGACGACGGCGTCGCGCACGCCATCGAGGGCGACGTGCCCGAGGACGCCGAGGACGCAGCTCAGGAGGCGGCAGACAACTGCCCCGTCTCCGCCATCACCGTCGAGTAGCTTCGGCGCCCAAACGGCTTTGGCATTTTCGAGGGGGTCGCACAGGCGGCCCCCTCGCTTTCTCTTTATGCGAGATTGGCAGCGCCCCACTCAAGAACGGCTATGCTACCAACGAATGGTTTAACAAAGCGATTGGAAGCGCATGTATCTGGCATCGCAGTCCCCAAGAAGGCGGCAGCTCCTCGAGCAGGCGGGCTTCTCGCTTGTCATCGCACCCGCAGACATTAACGAGACGCGTCGCGCCGGAGAGACGCCAGCCCGGCTCGTCGAGCGCCTGGCATGCGAGAAGGCCGAGGCAACGCGCAAATCGCTTGCAGGCTCTGCGACGGAGGATGTCCTGCTCGCCGCAGACACCATCGTATGGACTGAAGACGGTGACGTCCTTGGCAAGCCCGCAGATGAGCAGGCTGAACGCGCGATGCTGCAAGAGCTCTCTGGGCGGACGCATCACGTCTCGACCGGTGTCTGCCTTCTGCACTTGGACAAGAGGGCGGAGGTCATCGCCAGCCGTTCCTTTGTCGAGACAACACGGGTCACGTTCTTTGGCCTCACTGACGAGCAGATCGACGCCTACGTTGCCTCCGGCGAGCCCATGGACAAGGCTGGCGCCTACGGCATCCAGGGTCGCGGGAGGCTCCTCGTGAGCGGCATCGAGGGAGATTGGGCAAACGTCGCTGGACTGCCCGTGGCGCGAGTCGTGCGCGAACTTGAGATGCTCCTCGGCACGCAGGACCTGGTCGTCCGCTGCCTTGGTACGCGCGATTAGGTTTACGAGAGGAAAGTCATGTCGAGCATCGAGAGCATCACGCAAATTCCGGGCATCTACGCAGCACACGCGACCAATGCGGAGGCAGGGACCGGCTGCACGGTCATCATCTGCCCCAAGGGGGCAACGGGCGGCGTAGACGTGCGCGGCGGGGCCCCCGCAACGCGCGAGACAGACCTTCTCCGCCCCGAGGAAACCGTCCAGACGCTGAACGCCGTGGTGCTCTCTGGTGGCTCGGCATACGGCCTCGCGGCGTCCTGTGGCGTCGCGGAGGAGCTCGAGCGCCACGGCATCGGGCTCGACGTGGGAGTTGGCGTGGTGCCGATCGTCTCTGGCGCATGCGTCTTTGACCTTGCCTGCGGAGACCCCCACGTTCGACCCACGGCAGAGGACGGTGCTCGGGCGGCCCGCCTTGCGCTCGAGGGGACCGGAGAGCCCCTCCCCCGCGGCAACGTTGGCGCCGGCACGGGCTGCACCGTCGGCAAGGTCGGGGGGCCTACGCGCGCCATGAAGAGCGGCCTGGGCGAGGACGTCGAGACCGCAGGCGAGCTGGTCTGCGGAGCCGTGGCGGCAGTGAACGCCTGCGGAGACGTGGTGGACCCCGCCACTGGCGCTCTGATAGCGGGGCTGCGCACTCCAGATGGCAGGTCTCTCGCCAGCACGGAGGAGGAACTACTCTCCATGGCGGCCCAAATGCCGCTCGAGCGCCGCACCAACACGACCATCTCGTGCGTGGTCACCAACGCCCGGCTCACGAAGGCTCAGGCCACGAAAGTGGCCCAGATGGCAGCGGACGCCTACGCACACGCCATCAGACCCACACACACCACCAACGACGGCGACACCATCTTCGTGATGGCAACGGGCGAAGTCGATGCCCAGGTTGACGTCGTGGGGGTTCTCGCCACGCGCGCCCTCGAGCGAGCAATTGCAGACGGTGCGAGAAGCGCCACTGCCGCCTACGGCTTCCCCGCCGCCCGCGATCTGGCGTAGCCCCACCGACAACGTCGCGCGAAGCGCGTACAGCGATTCGCCTCTCAAAGAATATCGCTATTTCTAATAGCGGCCTGCATTTCCGCAGGTCGCTTTCTTTGCGAATAAGAAATGGCGATAAACTATGGCGACGAGCATTTGGGGCAAGACGCGCCGAGGGAATACGCATGCGTAGTGCCCTGTTTGCTTCGGGAGTTCTTCGCGCAGCGTAACTCAAGAAGCAAACAGGGCACCACGCTCCCGGGGCGTCTCCCCTCGCGCGTCCCTAGTTGAATTTCACGTGCTTTTGGGCCACGCGGTAGCCCCAGAGCGTGATGTCTTTACCCACAAGCCCTGGCAGGTTGGTCGCAATACCCACCACGCCGTGGCGAGCACGGCGATACATCTTCGGGTCGTAGGCCTTGAGCTCTGCCCAGAGCTTCTGCAGCTGCTCCTCGGCATCGGGCCTATCGGACTTCTTCGAGAAGACCGAGCAGATGGCCATGATGATCGTGAAGTAGCTCATCATGTACTCGCGGAGCTTGCGCGGCTGTACGTCATCGTACAGGTGATAGGCCTCCCACATCACGCGTGCCACGCGCCAGTAGTGGTCAACGCGGCTCGTGAGCACTGCGTCGTTCACCGACTGGTCCTCGCGCCCAATGAAGTAGCGATAGAGGTCCACGTCGAGATAGTACAGGGTGTGGCACTTGGGGAACGGCACGTAGGCGTAGATGTTGTCCACGTAGAACGTGTGGGCAGGCATCTGGAGGTTGGCCGCCCGCAAGGTCTTGGTGCGGTACGTGAGCGCGTGCATGAGAAGGTACTGGGTCTTCTTGAAGTGGCCGATCTGGTCCCAGGTGAAGGCGCGTCCCACCGGCAGCACGTGGCGATAGTCGACCACGTTCTGCGTGCCATCCTCCACGTGCTCGTAGACGTAGTTGGTGATCACGAGGTCAACGTTGTCGCCAAGCTCGTCAAAGCGGCGGAGCGTGGTGAGAAGGCGCTGGAGTGCCTCTGCGTCGAACCAGTCGTCGGAGTCGATGTTCTTGAAGTACGCGCCCTGGGCCACGCCCACAGCCGCCATCACGGCCTTGCCGTGACCGCCGTTCTCCTGGTGAACCGCACGGATGATGTTGGGATAGCGCTCGGCCCACTCGTCTGCCTTCTGGGGGGTGTCATCCTTGGTGGAGCCATCGTCCACAATCACAATCTCGACGTCCTCGGCATAGCCGGACCCCTCAAGTATGGAGGTGATGCACTTGTCCATGTAGGCTGCCGCGTTGTAGCAGGGGATGCCAAAGGTGATGGTCTTCTCCATGTGGGTCTTCCGTCCTAGGTCGTGAATACGTGACTGTACAGGCGCGGCGGGCCAGGCAGCCTCGTGCGCCCGAGACAGAAACGGGGCGGAGCGCTGGGCCCCGCCCCGAAAAAGTACTACTTGTGAACCTGGATGAGCTCGTCCGACAGGTTGAGCGCCGAGGCAACCACACCATCCATGTCGTAGTAGCGATACTCAGCAAGGCGACCAACGCAGTGGAAGTTGAGAATGCCGGCAACACGCTCGCGGTAGCGGCGATAGAGCTCGAGGTTGTCATCCTCCAGGATGGCATAGTACGGCGTCTGGCCGCTCTCAGGCACGTATGCCTTGGAGTACTCGCGCATGATGGTCGTGCGACCAGGCGCCACCTGGCCGGTCATGTTCTTGAACTCGGTGATGCGCGTGAAGTCCTCAGAGGTAGTGTAGTTAACGGTGCCCACGGGCTGGAACTGGTCGACGGGGAGCGTCTCGAACTGCATGTCGAGCGTACGGTACGGCAGCGCGCCCAAATCAAGCCCAAAGAGCTCGTCAAGGGGACCGGAGTAGACAATCTCTCCGCCGTAGGGACGCCCGCAGATGAGGACGTTCGAGGTGCTCACCTTAAGGATGTCACGCACGTCTACGCCGAGAAACACGGAGATCAGGTCGTGGTTGAGCATGTTCTCAAAGAGCTTGGTGTAACCCTCGGCGGGCATGCCCTGGTACTTTGCCGTGGGGAAGTAGCGATCGTCGTCGCCAACAAAGACGGGCACACGGCCAGTAATCGATGGGTCAATCTGGTCGGGAGTTTTGCCCCACTGCTTCATGGTGTAGTGGAGAAAGACGTTCTCATAGACGTAGTCGGCGACCTCGGAGAGCTCGGGATCGTTCTTCTCGCGCAGTTCCATGATGGGGACCTTCTTGTTCTCACCGAAGGTCGCCACGAGCTTCTGGTAGAGCGCCTCTCCCCTCTCGTCGCCAAAGGCGAGCCTGAGGGAAGCGTGGTTGAAGGGGACCGGCATGAGCGTGCCGTGGATGTTGGCCAGAACCTTGTGCTGGTAGCCAGTCCACTCCGTAAAGCGCGAGAGGTACTGGTTCACGCGGTCGTTCATGGTGTGGTAGATGTGTGGACCGTACTTGTGCACCAGGATGCCCGCATCATCCACGTAGTCGTAGGCATTGCCGCCAATGTGGTCGCGTCGCTCGATGACGGCAACCTTCATGCCACACGCCTCGGCAAGGCGGCGAGCGCAGACCGCACCTGCGTAGCCCGCGCCCACGATGATGGCGTCGTATGCATCAGGGTTGAAGCCCGCAGGCAGTCCGTTTGCGATTCCCATGAAAGTCCTTCCCAAGCGCCCCGTGAGGCACCTATTCCACCAACCGCACAAGGCGGTACATCAGACGGGGCACACGATACGCATGCATCCAGTCTCAATCTGGCTGTTGATTCTAACACTCGCTCCTATAATGGGTGCGGCCCCATGTGACCGGAGGGCGTTGGCCGCACAATCTACAGGCCAGTACCCGCGAGTGGCCAGCTCGGGGATGCAAGCGGAAGACGTCAAGACAAGAGGGAGAATCGATGAGCGAGTTTCTCGACCGTATGAAGAGCGCCGCGAAGAAAGACAAGAAGAAGATCGTCCTTCCCGAGGGGGAGGATCCGCGCACCATCGCAGCCGCGCGACAGATTGTTGACGAGGGCATCGCTGAGCTCGTGATCCTAGGCGACCCCGCTAAGGTCAACGTCCCCGGCGTCACCGTGATTGACCCGCGCACCGCCGAGAAGCACGACGAGTACGCCGCCGCCTTCGCCGAGCTGCGCAAGAAGAAGGGCGTCACGCTGCCCGAGGCCATGGAGCAGATGAACGACGCCACCTACTTTGGCACCATGATGGTCAAGATGGGCGACGCCGACGGCCTGGTCTCTGGCGCCTGCCACTCCACTGCCAACACGCTGCGTCCCGCGCTCCAGATTCTGAAGACCGCCCCCGGCACCAAGCTCGTCTCGGCATTCTTCATCATGTGCACCGACAAGGCGGAGTACGGCGAGAACGGCACCCTGCTCTTTGCCGACTGCGGCCTCAACATCAACCCCACGGCCGACGAGCTCTCCGAGATCGCCATCGCCTCCGCAGGCTCCTGGAAGAAGTACATGAGCTCCGAGCCCAAGGTGGCCATGCTCTCCTTCTCCACCATGGGCTCCGCCAAGGGCGACGTGCCCACCAAGGTCCAGGAGGCAACCTCCCTCGCCCACGAGAAGGCGCCCGAGCTTGCCGTTGACGGCGACCTTCAGCTCGACGCCGCGCTCGTTCCGAGCGTAGCCGAGCTCAAGGCCCCCGGCTCCGCCGTTGCCGGCCACGCCAACGTGCTCGTGTTCCCCGACCTCGAGGCCGGCAACATTGGCTACAAGCTGGTCCAGCGCTTCGCCGGTGCCGAGGCCTACGGCCCGGTGCTCCAGGGCATCGCAAAGCCCGTCAACGACCTCTCCCGCGGCTGCTCCGCCGAGGACATCGTGGGCGTGGTCGCCATCACCGCCGTCCAGGCGCAGATGGCCGAGTAGGACGAGCCCAGCGAGAAGAACGCATCCTACCGAATCGATAGATGCTTCGAGAATGTGCCCTCCGGCGCCAGTTTGGTGCCGGAGGGTTTCTTTCATACGAGATTGCTGCGAAAACGTAATCTCCGGCGTCGAACTGGTGCCGGAAGGAGGGTTACCGACGGGATTCCGTACGAGACGCGTCCTCCGGCGTCGGAATGACGCCGGAACCAGGGCTCCCGACAGAATCCCGTACGAGATGCGCCCTCCGGAGAAGAAATGACGCACGAGAGGGTCTTTCGTGCGCTTTTTCTGCGGTAACGCGCCCTCCGGCGTCGAAATCTCGCCGGAAGGAAGGTTCCCGACGGGATTCCGTACGAGAGGGCCCTTCCGGCGAGAAAATGGCGCCGGAGCGAAGGTTCCGTGCGCCGCGGCTGCGGTAACGCGCCCTCCGGAGCAGAAATGACGCCAGAGCCGGGGTTACAGACGGGTTTCCGTACGAGACGCGCCCTCCGGCGTCGGAATGACGCCGGAGGGCGCTCTTTGGAGCAATCGTTGTCGAAAATGGGCTTATCGGCGTCAGCGGGGGCACCCCTGCCGGCAGAGAAGCCCCTACTTCCCTAGCGGGCGCGGGCCGGCGGCGCGGACCTCGGGGGTCATCGACTGCAGGCGCTTCTCGGCGTTCTCGACGAACATCTGCGCGAGCTTCTCGGCCGTAGCGTCGTAGGCGTCCTTGTCGGCCCAGGTGCTGCGCGGGTTGAGCAGCTCGTCGGGCACGCCGGGGCAGCTCGTGGGCACGTCGAGGTTGAAGCGCTCGTCGTGCACGAACTCGGAGTCGTCGATGATGCCGGACTGCGCGGCCTCGACCATCTTGCGCGTGTACTTGAGCTTGATGCGGCTGCCGGTGCCGTAGGAGCCGCCGGACCAGCCGGTGTTGATGAGGTAGACGCGCGTGCCGTTGTGCTCGATCTTCTCGCCGAGCATCTTGGCGTAGACCATGGGGTCAAGCGGCATGAACGGCTCGCCAAAGAGCGAGGAGAACGTGGGCGTGGGCTCCTTGATGCCGCGCTCGGTGCCGGCGACCTTGGAGGTGAAGCCGGTCATGAAGTGGTACATGGCGGCGTTCTCGTCCAGCTTGGAGATGGGGGGCAGCACGCCAAACGCATCTGCGGTGAGGAAGATCACCACGTCGGGCGTACGCTTCGCACGGCCCTTGACCACGGCGTTGTCGATGAACTCCACAGGATAGGCAACGCGACCGTTCTCGGTGAGGGAGTCGTCGTCGTAGTCGGCGATGCGGCTGTTGGGGTCGAGCACCACGTTCTCGCAGAGCGCGCCAAAACGGATGGCATGCCAGATCTGCGGCTCGGTCTCCTCGGAGATGCGGATGGTCTTGGCGTAGCAGCCACCCTCGATGTTGAAGACGGAGTCCTTGGCCCAGCCGTGCTCGTCGTCGCCAATGAGCAGGCGCCCCTCGGCGGCAGAGAGCGTGGTCTTGCCGGTGCCGGAAAGGCCAAAGAACACCGTGGTGCCGTGCGACTGCGGGTTCATGTTGCAGGAGCAGTGCATGGTGAGCACGTTCTCCTCAACGGGGAGCAGGTAGTTCATGACCGAGAAGATGGACTTCTTGATCTCTCCGGAGTACTGGGTGCCGGCGATGAGAACCACGCGCTCCTTGAAGTTGATGATGACCGCAGCCTCGGAGTGGGTGTGGTGCACGGCCGGGTCGAGCTTGAGGCCGGGGCACGCCATGACCACGAAGTCCGCGCGTCCGTAGTTCGCCAGCTCCTCCTCGGTGGGACGCACGAGCATCTGGTGCGCGAAGAGCGCCTGGCTGGCAAGCTCGGTAAGGACAAGGATCTTCCGAGAGTAGCGCCTGTCCGCGCCTGCAATGCCGTGGACCATGAAGATGCGGCGCTCGGAGAGGTACGAGATGACCTCGTCGTGGACGAGCTGGTAGTCCTCCTCGGAGAAGGGCACGTTCACGCTGCCCCACGCGATCTTGTCGTGGACGTCGGACGTGTCGACGATGAAACGATCCTTGGGCGAGCGGCCGGTGTACTTGCCGGTGGTGACCGCAAGCGCCCCGGTGCTGGTGAGAATGCCCTCGCCACGAGAGACGGCCTTCTCGATCAGGCGCGCGGGCGACGGATCGATCGCCGTCCTGTCATCTGTGTGGTGAATCCCGTACTGCTCAAGTTCCTCAACGACCATGCAGACCTCCTAGGTGCAACGTACGTGCGCCGAACAAAGACAAGCATGCAAAAGGTGACACGGCGGAGATGTGCGCGGTGTCACGAGCAGGGATGCTCATCGCCCGCCCGGGCGAAGCGCCCCAAGTGATGATTGTACCCACACCTCAATGCAAGGGCCCATCTGTTAACAATCGTGGCACCTAGGAGACTTGTCGCCCGAATACAAAGGAATCGTTTGTCTGCTATCCCCTATCCGCCCAACCCGCAAGTCACGTGAAATGACGTCCCGTCATACTGGGCGCCAGCATTTTGGGAATAGTCAAAGGCAGCATCACTTTGGTTTCGGCCAGGCTGGTCCTGGGACGCATACGACGTTTGGGGGAAGCGATGTCGACCATCACCACGATTCGAAAGGGCGGGCTCGAGGCATCGATTGACTCGATGGGGGCCCAGCTCATGAGCCTCAGGCTCAACGGCAACGAGTACCTCTGGCAGGGCGACAAGAAGTACTGGCCGAGAAGGGCACCGATTCTCTTCCCCATCGTAGGCTGCCTGCGCAATAACTTCGCCAAGAGCGCCGCAGGAGAGGTCCACCTCGGCAGGCATGGCCTGGCCAGGAACTACGAGCACGCAATCGTCGAGCAGACCGACGCCTCCGTGACCCTCGAGCTCGAGAGCACGCCGGAGACCATGCGAGCCTACCCATACGCCTTCCGGCTCAGCATGACCTACGCGGTGGACGGCGAGCGCATGGTGCAGCGCTATTCCGTCACCAACACCGGCGACGAGATCATGCCCTTCACGCTCGGCGGGCACCCCGCGTTCAACGTGCCGGCACCTGGCACGGCGGGCGAGGGCTTCAGCGACTACGAGCTTCGCTTCGCGCGTCCCTGGACTGCCGTCTCCCCCTCCATCGATACGGACGGCCTCTGTGACTTTGGCAACCCCTTCACGCTCTTCGAGGACGCGGACTCCCTTTCCCTCTCACACGGGCTGTTCGACAAGTACCTCACGCTCACGCTCCAGGACGTTCCCGGACGTACGGTGACCCTGCTGGGCACCAAGAGCCGTCACGGCGTGAAGCTTGACTTCGGGGACTTCCCCTATCTGGGGGTCTGGTCGGCGCCTGGCGCGCCCTTCGTGGCGATAGAGCCCTGGCGCGGCGTCGCCACCTGCTACGACGAGTCCGACATCTTCGAGGAGAAGCGCGGCATGGAGGCGCTCGACCTTGGCCAGACGGTCTCCTACGAGTTCTCGGTCTCGCCATTCTAGGGCCCCGGCACCACACCAGTCGCTGCTCAACCATCAATAAGCAAGAGGCCGCCCCGGACACGACGCCGGGGCGGCCTTCTTATCGCTGGCGCAGTCGCCAGGAACTACTTGGAGAGCAGCTCCTCGACGTCGAGGGCGATCATGTACTCCTCGTTCGTGGGGACGACGAGCACCTTGACCTTGGAGTCCGGCGTGGAGATGACGCGCGGGTCGTCCGAGCGGACCTCGTTGGCCTTCTCGTCGATCTTGACGCCGAGCCACTCGAGCTCCTTGGCCACACCGAGGCGCATCTCGGCGGAGTTCTCGCCGATGCCGGCGGAGAAGGCCATGGTGTCGAAGCCGTGCATGGACTGCGCCATCTCGGCGATGAGCTGAGAGGTGCGGTAGTAGAACATGTCGAGCGCCATCTGGCAGTTCTTGTCGCCCTTCTCGGCACCGGCCTCGATGTCGCGGGAGTCGGAGGAGACGCCGGAGAGGGCGAGCAGGCCGGACTGCTTGTTCATCATGGTGTCGATCTCGTCGACGGTGTAGCCGCCCTCGCGCACCAGGTAGCAGACGGTCGCCGGGTCGATGGTGCCGCAGCGGGTGCCCATGATGAGGCCGTCGAGCGGCGTGAGGCCCATGGTGGTGTCCATGTCGTGGCCGTCCTGGATGGCGGCAAGCGAGGCGCCAGAGCCGAGGTGGCAGGAGACGAGCTTGTGGACGTCGCCGTTCAGGAACTGGTTGGTGGTGCGCCAGATGTAGCGGTGAGAGGTGCCGTGGGCGCCATACTTGCGGATGTGCAGCCTGTCGACCACGTCACGCGGGAGGGCGTAGCGCCAGGCCTTCTCGGGGATGTTGTAGTGGAACGAGGTGTCGGCCACGATCACGTTGCCGATGGAGGGGAACATCTCGCGGCAGATCTCGATGACGTCGGCCTCGGCGTAGTTGTGCAGCGGCGCGAGAGGGGCGACCTCGCGGACCCAGCCCAGGGTCTCGTCGGTGACGACCTTGGACTCGGGGAAGTACCAGCCACCCTGAACCACGCGGTGGCCGATGCCCTCGATCTTCGAGGTGTCAAAGCCTGCCTCGTCAAGGATCTGGAAGACGTACTTCACGGCAGTCTTGTGATCGGGCAGCGCAACCTCGAGCTTCTGCTTGCCGCCGCCGCGCTCCTCGTGGCCGACGAATGAGCCGTCGATACCGATGCGCTCGCAGTTGCCCTTTGCGTAGACCTCGCGGGTCTTGGTGTCGAGCAACTGGTACTTAAGAGACGAGCTGCCGGCGTTGATGACAAGAACGTTCATGAATCTCCTCTCGAAGGGTGCGATGCCCCAATTGCACACGCAACATTCGTCATGATACAGCCGCGCGGGCGCGTTACCACCCCAGATGGCAACGACCCGCGCGGAAGGCGCAGAAAAACTAGCTGAGGCCTAGGCGACCGCGTCCGAGAAGAGCGTCTTCTCGACAAGCTCGCAGGCGATCTCGATGCAGCGCGGGCAGGGGGTGAGAACCACGCCAGTCTCGCGGCCTTTGAGGTCATGGCAGGCGGTGCCACCCGCCTCGCGCCCGAACTCCGCGACCATCTGGCGCGAGAGCGCGTAGGTCGAGCCCTTGCTCGCCGGGTGCGCAAGGTCACCCGTGCTGTTGACGAGGCCCGCGAGCACGCAGGCGCCCGAGAGCGCCCCGCATGTGCCCTCCATGCCGCCCATGCCAAGGCCAAGCCCCTCGCAGGCCTTGAACAGCGTGGTCTCGTCCATTCCTACAAGGTCGGCATAGGTGCAGGCAACAGCCTGTGCGCAGTTGTACCCGCGCGCGTGGCGCTCGGCGGCAGACTCAATCCTGGGCACCACGCTACTTCCCCTCCCCTGCGTTGGGGTCAAGCTTGCGACCGCCGAGAACGTGAACGTGCAGGTGGTGCACGGACTGTCCGCCGTCGTCGCCGGTGTTGGTGATGCAGCGGAAGCCGGTCTTGTCGATGCCGGTCTGCTCGGCAACGACCTTCACGGCATGCGCGATGGCAGCGAGCGTCTCAGCGGGAACGTTGTCCGTGATGTTCTCGTAGTGCTTCTTGGGAACCACAAGCACGTGAGTTGGGGTGAGCGGGTTGATGTCCGGGAAGGCGACCACGAGGTCGTCCTCGTAGAGGAAGTTGCTCGGAACCTCCCCATTGGCGATCTTGCAGAATAGGCAGTCTGACATTTCTTACTCCTTGTCTCGTCCCTTGCGTGCGGGATTTTCCTCCCCGGCAATGGAATCCCATTGCCGGGGAACGGAATCCCATTGCCGGGGAATTCAATCCCGTCGTGAGTCTACTCGTCGAGATAGGCGGTCGAGGGCGCCGCAGTGGTATCGGTTACGGGAGCGTCCTCGTCGGTGGCGTCGAGAAGTACCCGCACCTTCTGCTCCGCGTTTGCAAGACGCTCGCGCAGGCTCTTCAGGAGCTCCACGCCCCTGCTGTAGCGCTCGAGTGACTCCTCAAGCTCGAGGTCCCCCGCCTCAAGCGAGCGCACGATCTGCTCAAGCTCTACGGAGGCCTCCTTGAAGCTCATGTCCTCTACCTTCCTCGTGTCCCTGGTGGCGTCATCTGCCATCGTGTACTCCCTTCCTCGCAGCAAGGCCGCGTTCGTTGATGTCTATGTCCTGATGTTGCATACATGCCGTGCGCTAGGATGCCGCGCCTTTCGTGCTGGTGACCGTCGCCCCAAGCTCCCCCTCGCCGAGAAGGACGGAGATGCCATCTCCCACCTCGACCTGGGACGCGCTAGCGAGCACATGTCCCTCGCTGTCCCGGGCCAAGGCGTAGCCGCGACCAAGGACCCTGAGCGGCGAGAGCGCGTCGAGCGTAGCGGCATAACGAGCAACGCTCGTCTGGTACGGACGCAAGAGGCCCCTCCCGGCAACCGAGAGACGACGCGCGTCATCTGCAACGCGCTCGCGGGAGCGCGCGAGGGACTTGGGGATCGCGGCGTGAAGTCTCTCCTCGGTGAGGTCGAGCGTGCGGGAGCGGTCCTCGAGCATGGCTGCGGGGTCGGTGAGGCAGCGACGTGAGGCCAGCGAGTCCACGAGGACGGCAAGGCGAGAAAGGCGCGCTTCCATCGAGCGCATGGCACGTGCCCCCAGGGCGTCGACCGCGCTCCCGTCTGCCTGGAGCGTGGCCGCCATGGCGTTGCCCAGGCGAACGCCGCGCTGGTTGATGAGGGTCTCTATCTCGTTCATGGCGGGCGCCACGGACTCAGCCGCCGCCGTGGGCGTTGAGCATCGCCGATCCGAGACCATGTCGCAGATGGAGGTGTCCGGCTCGTGCCCTATGCCTGTGACCACGGGCGCGGGGCACGCCGCAACCGCACGGGCGAGCGCCTCGTCGTTGAAGCACATGAGGTCCTCGAAGGAACCGCCGCCGCGAACGAGCAGGATGGCGTCCGGACGCGACGCAGCCGCAACGGAGAGGGCGCGGATGATGGTCGCCGGGGCGTGCTTGCCCTGAACGGCACAGCCCACCGCGTCAATCTCCACGAGGGGGTTCCTTCTCCGCAGCGTGCGCTTGACGTCCTCGATGACGCTGCCAGAAAGCGAGGTGACCACGCAGACCCGCGTGCAGAAGGCAGGGATCCGCCGCTTCCTCGAAGGGTCCATGAGCCCCTCGCGCTCGAGCTTGCGCGCAAGCTCTGCCACCTGCTGGCGAAGGAGCCCCTCCCCTGCGACCGTGATGTGCTTGGCGACAAACGAGAGCTTGCCGGTGTTCTGGTAGACGTCGAAGGCTCCGGTCATCTGGATCTGGAGGCCATCGCGAAGCTGCGCACCAGAGGTCTCGACAAAGTCACGGTAGACGCCCCGCCATGCGATGGTGGACATCGATGCCGTGGCGTCCTTGACCTCGAAGTAGCAGTGGCCCGAGCGCGCGTTGGGACCACGGAAGCCGCTGACCTCCCCCATCACGACCAAGGTGGGTATCTGTGCCACCTGGCCCTTTGCGACCTGCACCGCCTCGCTCACCGAGAGCGGCTCCTCCTTGCTGCCCGCCATGGGCTAGTCCCTCCTGTCGGTACGGCCGATGAGATAGACCAGCTGAACCACCGAGACGAGAGCCGCCGCAACGTACGTGAGCGCGGCAGCGGTGAGCACCTCCTTGGCCCCCTGGCGGTCTATGCCCTGTCCATGGGTCTCGAGGAACTTGACGGCGCGCTTGGAGGCGTTTATCTCAACAGGCAGCGTGACCAGCTGAAAGATCACGGAGAAGGCGAAGAGAGCAATCGCGATGCGCACGAGGCCAACC
Source organism: uncultured Olsenella sp. (assembly GCA_900548775.1). Classification (GTDB taxonomy): domain Bacteria; phylum Actinomycetota; class Coriobacteriia; order Coriobacteriales; family Atopobiaceae; genus Tractidigestivibacter. Next base: position 32,246 of record URLM01000011.1, on the reverse strand, counting down.
ACGTTCATGAAGACGCCGGCGAGAAACACGAGCATCCACACGTTCTGCGAGAAGTTGACGACCGGCACCAACGCCGTCCTCACTCGCATGGGAGCGTAGTTCTTGGCGCGCTGCACAGCGTGCCCGGCCTCGTGGCAGGCAACGGCAACGGACGCCACCGACCCCCCGCGCATGTTCTCGTTCGAGAGGTGAAGGTTGTTGTCCCGCGGGTCGTAATAGTCAGTGAGGTGCCCCGGGACCGAGGTGATCCCCACGCTCGAGGCGCCGCCCTCGTTGAGCATTTGGCGCGCCACGTCCGCACCCGTGCCGTCGAACGAGGCGTCGACCTTGGACCAGCGCTCGTACTTGTTTTTGATGTAGGACTGGGTCACGAGTCCCAGGAATAGAGACAGAAGGACGATGCCGTAGTAGGCAAAGTCGATCCCGTACCCGTACGTGTAATAGGCCATGTGTGAAGCTCCAATCGTTGGGGGCCGTGTGGCATATGTACCCAAGCCCATCCGACGCCAACGATGATACAGAAGCCCCGCGACATAAATAGCGCTCCCGCGAAAGCGCCCCAGAACGCGACGTCCCTAGATGAGCTCTATGCGGCCGTCACGCACCGTGAGTCCCACGGAGCCCTCGAGCAGGCTCTCCAGCTGCCTGCCGGCAAGCTCGTAGCGCCAGCCGCTCGCAAGGCGGGACTTGGAGCGGTCCTGGGCGAACTCGACGAGGTCATCCCTCGTGGCAATGAGCTGCGTGGCGATGCCAGACTTCTCCGAGACCACCCTCACGAGCGCGATCATGAGGTCCACGACGCTCTCGAGCTCGGGCGAGGGGTGGGAGTGACGTTCCTGCTGCGGGCACTCGGAGGCAGGAACCCCCTCCCCTACCTGCACCATCTCGAGGAGGTCACGCACGTCCTTCTCGGCCAGTTGGTCGGTGCCGCGAATCTTGCGAAGGCGGTCGCGGGTGCGCGGCGCACGCTTGCAGACCTCGACCACGACCTCGTCGGAGAGGACCCACTTGCGCGGAATGTCGTGACTCGCGGCCGTCTTCTCGCGCCACGCGCAGACCTCGCGGGCAATGGCGAGCTGACGGCGCGTGAGGGAGCTCGAGCGCTTGAGCCTGAGGTAGGCCATGCGTGGGTCCCTGTGCATGTGGGAGGGGTCGCACACCTCCGCGATCTCCGGCTGGACCCAGGAAAGGCGGTCCTTCTCGACGAGCTGCTCGATCATGCTCTCGTAGATTGCGGGGAGGTAGCGGACGTCGTCCTCGGCGTAGGTGAGCTGCTCGGGGTCGAGCGGCCGACGCGACCAGTCCGTGAGGGACTCAGCCTTGGGAAGCCTCACGCCGGCGTATGCCTCCACGAGCGAGGCGTAGCTCACCTGCTGGCGCATCCCCAGGAATGCCGCCGCCACCTGCGTGTCGAAGACCGACGTGCAGGCCACGCCCATTCCGTCGAGAATGACCTCGAGGTCCTGGCCGCAGGCGTGGAACACCTTGGTCACCCGCTCGTCCGCGAAGATGCTCGCCAGGGGCGAGAGGTCCTTGATGAGGATGGGGTCGATTGCGCCTATCTCGCTGGCCGTCCCAACCTGGACCAGGCAGAGCTTGGGGTAGTAGGTTCGCTCGCGGAGAAACTCCGTGTCCACGGCAATGACGCGTTCCTTGCCAATCCTCTCGCAGAAGGCGCTCAGTTCATCGCTTGTGGATATGTACACTCGACTCTCCCAGCTCAAAGGTGTTACCCAAAGGTCATGGCGATGGTCTACCATGTGACGGTGGCCCGGCGGGGGCCGGTGCCCGGAACATGATACATGCTATCCCTCGTTGGGGGACCGGGGAGGACCATCATGCGCAGCGTCATCATCCACAACCCGTTGTCGGGCTTTGGCTCCGACGCCATCTTCGAGTTCGAGCGGGCCCTCGTCCATGCCGGCGACGAGTGCACCTTCCGCGCGCTTGCGCCAGACTTCGTGGCAGAGGACGTGGTCCGTGACGTCGACGACTTCGACGTCTGCGTGCTTTCTGGCGGAGACGGGTCTGTCACCGGACTCCTCCACGCGCTTCGTGGGCGCTCGGTGCCCGTCTGCGTGTTCCCCTCTGGCACGGCAAACCTCCTCTTCGCAAACATCGGCAACGCACCGGAGCCAGCTGCTCTCGCCCGCGCATGCCGCGTTGGCCACACGGCATGCGTGGACCTCGGCGAGATCTCTTGGAATGACGAGCAGGGCGAGGAGCACGTGAAGGGCTTTGGCCTCATGTCTGGCACGGGCTTCGACGCCCAGCTCATGGAGGCGGCGCTTCCTAACAAGGCCGCAATGGGGCAGGCGGCGTACTTCGCCGCGGCGTTCGCCAACCCACGGCCAACGGTCGAGGAGTTCACCATCGTCGTCGACGGGCAGGAATACCGTCGCAGGGGAATCTCCTGCATGGTCGCGAACAACGCGATGATCCAGGGGGACATCCAGATTGTCCCTGACTGCAGGATGGACGACGGGCTTCTCGACGTCATTGTCATCGAGACGCAGGACGCCGCCCAGGTGCTCAGACCGCTCTTCTTGGGCATCGTGGACAAGAGCGGCAAGTCCATAGGTCGCCCGCACCTGGAGGCGTTCCGGGGCCGCGAGATAACGGTACGCACCGAGGAGCCCGTTCCTCTCGAGATCGACGGCGACGTCGTAAGCTCGGGCGTCACGGAGTACCGCGCGAAGGTCCTGCCCGGTGCATGCAACATCGTGGTGGACAGCATGAGCCCGTACAGGCCAACGTCCGACGCCCCGGCCCGCTTCACCGATGCCGACGAGATAGCCTTTCCCAAGGAGTAGCGGGCGCCCCTCGGCGCCCGCTCGCATGCGTACTGGGCTACTCCGAGAGAACCAGGCGGTAGTTCTCACCCTTGAGCGCGACCCTGGCCCCCTCGGCGGCATCGGGGCTCTCTGGGTGGGCGAGAACGTACTTGCTGCAGCCAAAGAGCAGGCCTGAGTCGCCGCACTCCACGTCGAGGCTGGGCTTCTCGGTGTTGACGCCCTTCGGAAGGATCACTGCAATCTTGTAGCCGGCGCCTGCGATGTCGATCGGCGCGTAGTGCAAGGTCGTCGCGTATATCTCGACCATGGTGCGTGCCGGCACCCGGAAGGCCACCACGTTGGACGTGTCAAAGACCCCGTCCACGATGTCCCACTGATGCCCGAAGAGCATGACGCAGTCGGTCGAGACGGGCATGTTGAACTCGCTCGTGCGGTGGTACTCAAGGGAGTTCAAGTACGTGTTGTGCCCGGCAACGGCGCCCACCTGGACATCGAGGCCGCCAACGAGAGTCCTGGCGAGCTCCCCCACGCCCGTCGCCTCATGGATGGGGGCAATCTCCGGGGTGTAGGCGAGGCCCTCCGGCATCTCGACGTTGTTCTCAACCGCATCCACCAGGGAGTCCACGATGTCGCCTGGGATGTCATCCCAAACAGCACCGTACTCACGAAACTTTGGGTCCCTGCACGAGAGAATCTCCATGCTCTCCTCCAACCGAACGAGCCAGTCGAACCGCTCCACATCCTAGGGCGGCTCTGAGCGGCCAGTACCGACTGTCCGGCGTGCGGCGAAGAGAGACGATGGACGGAGTTATGCCAAGTCGTCGGCCGGGAAGCGAACGCCTGCCTGCTCGCGGGCAACGTCCATGACCCTCAGGGACTCCAGCGTGACCTTCGACCACATCGCGGCGCGCTCGAGCGCGCCCGCGTCACCACGGATGGCATCGCAGAAGTCCGCGAGCTCGCAGACCATGTCGTTCTCGGGGTTCTCGACCTCCACCGTGCGCTCGTTGCCTCCCACGGTACCCCAGGTCATGCCGCGGTCGACGTGCTCCACCACGCGGAGGTCATGCGGCTTGGTGATGTCCTGGTAGATGAGGGTCGCGCGCTCGCCCTCGATCTGGCAGGGCGCGAGGTCGTCCGAGACCTTGCCAAACGAGAGCGACACGGCCTTGTCGCCATAGCCCAGGAGCAATGCGCCAGCGAGGTCCACCGTCCCGTATGGGGAGTCCTCAGGCTCGCCCGGCACCGAGGTCGTGACGAGCGACGCACTCACCGAGGCGGGTCGACCAAAGAGCGCGATGGCGGGCTCGACGCAGTAGACGCCGATGTCCATGAGGCTGCCACCCGCGAGGCGCGGGTCGAAGACGTTGAGCCGCTCCCCCGCCCTCAGGCGCGAGATGCGCGACGTCACCTTCGAGAAGCCCATCTGCGCAAGACGGACCTCGCCCAGCTGAGGAAGCGTCTCTTCCACGGCCAAAAAGCCGGGGGTGTGGATGGAGCGCATGGCCTCCATGGCAACAACGCCCTGCTCAGAGGCAGCGTCAAACACGCGAGTCGCCTCGCGGGCGTTGGCAACGAAGGACTTCTCGACCAGCACGTGCTTTCCCGCGAGAACAAGCGACAGGGCCTGGGAAGCATGAGCCGCATTGGGCGAGCTTATGTAGACGGCGTCGGCATCCGGGGAGGAGCACAGGTCCTCAAGAGAGTCGAAGGCGAGGGTCCCGCCGTGCTCCTGGGAGAACGATCGCGCGCGGGCGAGATCCCGCGAATAGGCGCCCGCGTATTCGGCGCCATCGTAGGAGGCGAGGGCATCAAGGAACCGCTGACAAATGCCGCTCGTTCCAATCGTTGCGATACGAACGCTCTTCCCCTCGGCCATAATGGCGCCCCTTCCTGTTGAAATAACAGGAGCGTCAGTGCCCCAGACGGCAAGAACAGGACGCCCCTTCTTGAAGTTGATTCTAACAGGGGCGCGACAGCGTCAGCGTGAACGCGCCACGGAGTCGTTGGCCTGACCGGCAACCGCAGAGCGAGCAGAACCGAGACAGGAGCGCGCGGACTGAATCACCGTCTGGGAGAGCTCGTCCTCGCTCATGCTGCGCTCGCCCAGAAGCCAACTGCCAAGCAGCGTAACAATGCCGCCAGCGGCAAAGTCCACAGCGCAGGAGAGCCTCGACGAAAGGGACTCGGAGAACTGCGCCGAGACCGCGGAGAGCCTGCTCAGCCGCTCCGAGAGCTCGCGGCGCATGCGCTCGGCGAGAACGGTGCGGGCGGGCGTGCCGACAAGGGAGCCAAAGGCCGTGGCGCCGTCTGCGGCAAGGTCCTTGAGCCTTGCGAGCACCTTTGAAAGCCCGGCGGGAGTGCTCACGTCACCAGACTCGACGATTCCGGAGACCTCCTCGACGGCGTCGTTCTCTATCTCCACGAGGACCGCCTGCACGCTAGGATAGTGGGCATAGAAGGTCTTCTTGTTAATGAGGGCGCGGTCTGCGACGTCCTTGGCGGTGATGTCCTGGGTGGGCATCTCCGAGAGCAGCGAGACAACGGCTCCACGAATGGCAGCCTGCGAACGCTTCACGCGAAGGTCAACGTGCCCTATGGACTTGGCTCCCATCTTTCTCGCCCTTCGATTCCCTTTTTCTCGCTTCTCGCACATAATCTAATTCCAAGAGTATACTTATTTCCAGAAATTGAAATAAGTCAAGTCTTAGGAATTGGACACACCTGTGCATTTTACCCCAGAAGAGACTCTCGAGCGCTACGAGGAGCTGGCCGCCCCCACGCTCGCATCCCCGCGCGTGGCACTCATGGCTGGCTTTGTGCAGCATGGCCAAACCACCACACTCGACCACGTCGCGGCAGTGGCCTACCTGAGCCTGTTCCTCGTCAGGGGGTTGGGATTGCGCTGCGACGAGCGCTCCCTCGTTCGCGGGGCCCTCCTGCATGACTACTACCTGTACGACTGGCACGACCACCAGGCGGCCCCGGACAACTGGCACGGCTTCACCCATCCCCGCCACGCGCTGAGAAACGCCGAGAGGGACTTCCCAGACCTTACGAACCTCGAGCGTGACATCATCGCGCACCACATGTTCCCGCTTGTGCCATCGCCCCCGAGGCACAGGGAGGCGCTCGTGGTCTCGCTTGCTGACAAGATCTGCTCGACCGTGGAGGTCTTTGCTCGCCAGCCGTGGCGGCGAATCGAGAAAGGAGGCCCCGCATGGTAGAGCACATCATGGCGGCCTTTACTGCCCTTGCGACGATGCCGGGCCCGAGCATCACGCCGTTTGGCCTCTCCCTTCTCGTTCTCTCCATGACCACCATCTCCGTTGGCGGATGGGTCTGGGAGACCGTCTACTGCTCCATCGTCGAGCGCCGCCCTGTGCGGCGGGGCTTCCTGTTTGGACCGGCCTGCCCCATCTATGGAACCGGTGCCATTGCGGTCTATGTGCTTCTCGGGCACCTGCAGAGCCCGTTTGCGGTGTTTGTCGCGGGTGCCGTTCTTGCGACCGCCATCGAGTACGCAACGGGCCGAGTGCTTGAGGAGCGATTTGGCAAGCGGTGGTGGGACTACACGGGATGGCCCCTCAACTACCGCGGCCTTGTCTGTCCCATCGCCTCGGCGGTCTTTGGGTTCTTCTCGGTTCTAGTGGTGTTCGTCATCGAACCGCAGCTCCTGGCCTTCTTCTCGTCGTGGGGAGAGCTTGCGTGCGAGGCAGCCGCGGCGACATGCGCGCTGACCTTTGCCGCAGACACGTTCCTCTCGGTGATGGCGCAGGATGCAGGCTTCAAGGGCTGGAGAATCACGCTTAGACGCTAGCCTCGTTTGCTGCTAAGGTGTGGAGTGTTTAACTACCAAACCGGAGGCGGCATGTACTCATTTGACAGCAGGGTGCGCTACAGCGAGTGCGACGAGAACGGCATGCTCGCGTTGGTCCCCATGATGAACTACCTTCAGGATTGCTCGACCTTCCACTGCGAGGCGGTGGGAAGGGGGCTGAGCGAGCTAAGACACGACCATCTTGGCTGGTTCGTGACGTCCTGGCTCATAGAGATCGACTCGCTCCCCCGCTTCTGCGACACCATTACGACGAGCACCTGGTGCTACGCCATAAAGCGCCTCCAGGCAGAGCGCTGCTTCGAGATCCGCGGTGCAGACGGCACTACGCACGTGCGCGCGGACTCCCAGTGGTACATGTACGATTTCTCGAAGGAGCGCGTGATCAGCGTCCCGCAGAGCGAGTCAGTCTTCCTCGAGGGAGACGAGCGTCCGACGGGCCTGCCGCAGGTCGCCCGACGCCTCAAGCCCGAGGGCACGGGAACCCCAACTTCCAAGATCGTCGTCACCGAGCAGCACCTGGACACGAACCGCCACGTGAACAACGCCGAGTACGTGCGCTTTGCCCTGCTCGCCGCCGGGGAGCTTGGGCATGCCATAGACCTCGCGCATCTTGAGGTGCAGTACCGGACCATGGCGCTTCTCGGCGACACGCTGCAGCCCGTGGTCTACGGCAGCGGCAACGACATCACCGTGAGCATAAACGGTGAGGACGGCAAGCCTCGCGCCATCGTGAGGATGGAGGGACGCGCATGACGGCGGCACGTGGCGATACGCGCCCTGTGGTTCACGTTGCCGCAGCCATCATCCAGCGCGACGAGCACATCCTGGCGGCGCGGCGCGCACATGGCATGGACGGCTGGGAGTTCCCCGGCGGCAAGGTCGAGGACGGCGAGACGAGCGAGGAGGCCTGCCGGCGAGAGGTCATGGAGGAGCTTGGCTGCAAGCTCCAGGTCATGTGGCTTCTCGACACGCTGCACTACGACTACCCGGAGTTCCACCTCGACATGGACTGCTTTGTGTGCACGCTGGCACCGGGTTCTGAGCCAGTCGCCAAGCCGGGCGAGCACAAGGAGATTCGCTGGCTTGGGCGCGACGAACTTCTCGACGTATTGTGGCTTCCGGCTGACCAGGGGCTCATTCAGATGCTCGGGCTCACCTGGGGCCAGATCATGGAGTCAGAGCACCTGTAGGCAAGGGTGCCCCGCGCGCCAGCGCACCGAAGGGAGACCAATGAGCAAGGCAGACGACATCTTCGTCGACATGTGCACGGACATCCTCGAGCACGGGACCACCACCGAGGGTCAGAAGGTTCGCCCGCACTGGGAGGACGGCACGCCAGCCTACACTATCAAGCGCTTTGGCGTGTGCAACCGCTATGACCTACGCGAGGAGTTCCCAGCCATCACGCTTCGCCGCACGGCCCTCAAGAGCTGCATGGACGAGGTCCTCTGGATCTATCAGCGCAAGTCCAACAACGTTCACGACCTCAAGAGCCACATCTGGGACGAGTGGGCAGACGAGACGGGCTCCATCGGCAAGGCATACGGGTACCAGGTCGCCCAGGTCTCGCACTATGCCGACGGGGACTTCGACCAGATGGACCGAGTCCTCAAGGACCTGCGCGAGAACCCCTACTCGCGACGCATCATGACCAACCTCTACACCTTCGCCGACCTCTCGGAGATGCACCTGTACCCCTGTGCCTTCAACGCCATCTACAATGTGACGCAGGAGCCAGGCGAGAGCCGGCCCACGCTGAACATGCTTCTCGTGCAGCGCAGCCAGGACGTGCTTGCGGCAAACAACTGGAACGTGTGCCAATACGCGATCCTGCTCATGATGGTGGCCCAGGTCTCCAATATGAACGCAGGCGAGCTTGTGCATATGATTGCCGACGCCCATATCTACGACAGGCACGTGCCCGTCATCCGCGAGCTCATCTCGCGGCCGCGATTCGCCGCGCCAAAGGTAAGGCTCAACCCTGAGGTCACCGACTTCTACGACTTCACGACCGACGACCTCATCGTCGAGAACTACGAGTGCGGTCCCCAGGTGAGAGACATCCCCATCGCCATCTAGCCCCCTCTCCTGCCCCCTATCCCCTTGGCCCCCGATCCCCCGACTCCCAGGCCCCAACCCCTCGTTCTTTATCGGTATCTGTGAAAAGGGTTTCTCGCCAACTGGGCAAATGCGATGGCCATTTCACAGATACCGATAAAGAACGAGGAGGGAGGCCAAGGTGATGGGGGCAGCGGGAAAGAGCCAAGGAACTCGGAGGTTGCAATGAACGCAATAGTTGCCGTGTGCTCGGATTGGGGTATTGGCTATAAGGGCGCGCTTCTCGTCCACAGCAAGGTGGACATGCATCGCTTTGTGGAGCTGACCATGGGCGGAACCGTGGTCATGGGGAGGCGTACGCTCCAGAGCTTCCCTAGAGGCCCTCTCAAGGGGAGGCGAAACGTGGTTATCAGCCACGACCCGTCGGCGCTGCCAGATGGCGTCGTTGGCGTGGACTCCCCCACGGCCGCGCTCGAAGCGGTTGCGCCAGATGACCCCAACATGGTGTGGCTCATCGGCGGCGAGTCCGTCTACCGGGCGCTTCTCGCCCAGTGCACCCGTGCCTACGTGACAAAGTTCGACGTCGAGAAGCCCGCCGACGCCTTCTTCCCCAACTTGGACGAGGACCCGGCATGGCAAGTCGAGTCCGTGGAGGACGCCGGCGTCACGGCAAAGGGCACGCGCTTCTCGTTCGTCACGTACGTGAGGCAGTAAGAGAAAGGGACTGTCCCTTTCTCTTACTGGGCAGCGGCCTCCTCGGCAGTGCGGATGTCGGTTCCGCCGTAGAGCGCCGCATAGAACTCGTCCGGGAGTGGCATGTCGATTGACCAGGTTCCGTCGTCACCCTTCGTGAGAGAAAGCGTGGCATCGGCAGTTGCGCACGCCACATCATCCGCGTCAAGGCGCTGGTAGAGGAAGTCAAATAGCTTGGAGACAAGCGCGGCGCGCCCGCCGGAGTCAAGCGTGGACTGCATCTCGTCCGTGAGCATCCAAGCCTCGAAGTCAGACGCTGCATTGGTGATGGCGTCCGAGAGCGTTGCGTTGGTTATGCTCACGGTAGCCGTGGCGGTCTTGCCGTCATCGGCCACGCTCACGTCTCCCACCTGGTACGAGAAGTGCGACAGCAGATGCTGGTGGTACTCCCCCGCGTCAACGCCAAAATCCTCGAGCTTGGCCATAGTTGCGTCGTCACCAAACTGGGGATCTGGCGCGCCCTTGTCCTCGGGCTTGCCGTCGGCCTCCTTGTCGTCCCCGTCCTTGGGATGTGCGAGAACATCGTAGCCGTCCATGAACTGCGTCACGGTCTCCGTGACCTTCTCGGTGTCGCTCTTGCACGCAGAGAGCGAGAAGCAAACCGCCACGGCAAGGACGACCATCCCGAGGCACGAGAGCGCCTGGGCAAACGAAGCACGACGATGAGACGAGAAATGCATGGATGACTCCTTGCGAAGCGAACGCCTTCCTGAAAGGAACCAGTCAAGCTTAGTCGAAACGAGCCTTCCCTGCACTGAAAGAGGCACCCGACAAGAGCCGGGTGCCTCGATTGTGCGGGATGGCAAAGCGTGCGAGTGGTCTACTCGTAGTCGCTGGCCACGTCGATCCAGTTGTTGAGGAACTCCTCGTTGTCCTTGCGACCGCGGGAGAGCTCTGCGGCAGCGACGACGGGCAGCCAGTAGCTGATCTTCTGCTTGGCGATGTCGGCGGCCTTGGAGTAGAGGTCGAGGTACTTGTCAGCGGCGGCAGGGAACTCGAGCGTGAGCAGCATGTAGGTCATGGCCGCATCGGCGTCGGGCAGGCCCACGGTGACGTGGGTCCAGTCGCAGACGAAGAGGCTCCCGTCCTCCCCCACGACCACGTTGGTGGGGTTGAAGTCCCCGTGGCAGATGGCGCGGCCGTTGCGAAGGCGGTCGGCACGCATCTGGAGGTCATAGCGGGCGGAGGGGTCGAGCGACTTAACGCGGCCGATCATGCGGACGATCTTGTCGCACTGGCCGGTGAGCGCTGCGGGGGCCTTGGTGTTCTGGACCTTTACTTGCAGGTCGACGAAGGTCTGGAGCAGCTCGTCGAACTTGGGCGTGCCCTCGGCCTCCTCCATGAGGTCGTGAAGGGTGCGACCGGGGAAGTACTCGTATGCCAGTGCCCAGGAGCCGTCATCGACCTGGGAGACCTCGAGCACCTTGGGGGTATTGAGTCCCTCGGCCTGCTCGATGCGAGCGAGGTTCAAGGCCTCGCGGAAGACGTCGACGGCGGGCTTGGTGCGGACGAAGGACTTGACGATCCTGTTGCCGTCCTTGTAGACGACCTTGTTGTGGCGGCGTGCAAGCTCGACGCGCTCGTCGGAAAGCTTCATGGTGATGCCTCCTTGTGGCCGAATTGGGTGGACTAGTCCTCGTAGGAGCTGGCAGGACGACCGTAATAGGCGTCGAGGTAGAGCTCCTTGATCTCGGACACGAGCGGGTAGCGCGGGTTGGCGCCAGTGCACTGGTCGTTGAAGGCCTGCAGGCTCATGTCGTCGAGGGTGTCGAGGAAGTACTGCTCGTCCACGCCGTACTCGGCGATGGTGTGCTTGACGCCCACGTGATCGAAGAGGTCGCCGATCATCTTGAGGAAGTTCTCGAAGACCTCGCGGTCGTCCTTGCCGGTCGCACCGCAGAAGCGACCCGCCTCGGCATAGCGGTGCAGCGTCTTGGGGTGATCGTACTGCGGGAAGGTGCCCATCTTGGTGGGACGCTCGGCCGCGTTGTAGCGCATGACGCGGCGAAGGATGACGGCGTTGGCCAGGCCGTGCGGGATGTGGTGGAAGGCGCCGAGCTTGTGGGCCATGGAGTGGTTGACGCCCAGGAACGCGTTCGCGAAGGCAAGGCCACCCAGGCAGGAGGCGTTGGCCATGTGGTCACGGGCCTCGACGTCGGAGCCGTCGTCGTAGGCGCGCGGCAGGTACTGGAAGACGAGCTTCATGCCGCGGAGCGCGAAGGAGTCGGTGAAGTCGGACGCCATCATCGAGACGTATGCCTCGAGGCAGTGCGTGAGGACGTCAACGCCGGAGGCGGCGGTGAGGCCCTTGGGCTGGGTCATCATGTTGTCGGTGTCGACGATGGCCATGTTCGGCATGAGCTCGTAGTCCGTGATGGGCCACTTGATGCCAGTCTCGGCGTCGGTGATGATGGCGAACGGCGTGACCTCGGAGCCGGTGCCCGAAGAGGTGGGAATGGCCACGAAGAAGGCCTTCTTGCCCATCTTGGGGAAGATGTAGACGCGCTTGCGGATGTCCATGAAGTCCATGCTCATGTCGGAGAAGTCCTCGTCGGGGTTCTCGTACATGGACCACATGATCTTGCCGGCGTCCATTGCGGAGCCGCCGCCGATGGCGATGATCGTGTCGGGCTGGAAGGCGCGGAGAAGCTCCTCGCCCTTCTCGGCGTCCTGCAGCTTGGGGTCGGGCGAGATGGACCAGAAGGACTCGTGGGCGATGCCCATCTCGTCGAGGGAGGCCTCGATCCTCTTGGTGAAGCCGCTCTCGTACAGGAACTTATCGGTGACGATGAACGCGCGCTTCTTGCCGTAGACGTCCTTGAGCTCGCGCAGTGCGACGGGCATGCAGCCCTTCTTGAAGTAGACCTTCTCGGGGGTACGGAGCCACAGCATGTTCTCACGCCTCTCAGCCACGGACTTGATGTTCAGCAGGTGCTGGGGACCGACGTTGCCGGAGACGGAGTTGCCGCCCCAGGAGCCGCACCCGAGCGTGAGCGAAGGCGGCAGCATGAAGTTGTAGAGGTCGCCGATGCCGCCCATGGCCGCAGGGGTGTTGATGAGGATACGGCAGGCCTTCATGACCTCGGCGTGGTGCGCGATTTTCTCCTTCTCGTTGGGATCGACGAAGAGGGAGGCCGTGTGGCCGTAGCCGCCGTCGGCGACCAGGCGGGATGCCTTGGCGATGGCGTCGTCGAAGTCCTTGGCGCGGTACATGCCGAGGATGGTGGTGAGCTTCTCGTGCGCCCAGGGCTCGGAGGGATCGACCGAGGTGACCTCGCCGATGAGGACCTTGGTCGAGGGCGGTACCTCGACGCCAGCGGCTGCGGCGATCTTGGTGGCGGGCTGGCCAACCATCTTTGCGTTGACGCCACCGTTCACGATGACGGTATTGCCGACCTTGGCGATGTCGTCGCCCTGCAGGAAGAAGCAGCCGCGCTTCTGGAACTCGGCCTTGACCTTGTCATAGACCTTGTCGACCACGATGACGTTCTGCTCGGTCGCGCAGATCATGCCGTTGTCGAAGGTCTTGGAGTGGATGATGGAGTTGACCGAGAGCTCGATGTCAGCGGAGTCGTCGATGATGGCAGGGTTGTTGCCAGGGCCAACGCCGAGGGCGGGCTTTCCGGAGCTGTAGGCCGCGTTGACCATGCCCGGGCCACCGGTGGCGAGGATGCAGTCAACAGAGCTCATGAGGGCGCCGGTGAGCTCAATCGTGGGTGCGGGCACCCAGTCGATGATGCCCTTGGGGCAACCGGCAGCCTCTGCGGCGTCACGGACGATGCGTGCGGCCTCGATGGTGCACTTCTTGGCGCGCGGGTGCGGGCTGATGATGATGGCGTTTCTCGTCTTGAGGCAGATCAGCGTCTTGAAGATTGCCGTAGATGTGGGGTTGGTGGTGGGGATGACGGCGGCGATGATGCCAAGGGGCTCGGCGATCTTCTTGTAGCCGAACGCCGGGTCGTCCTCGATAACGCCGCAGGTCTTGAGGTCCTTGTACTTGTTGTAGATGTACTCGGAGGCAAAGTGGTTCTTGATGACCTTGTCCTCCATGATGCCCATGCCGGTCTCCTCCACCGCCATCTGGGCGAGAGGAATGCGGGCCTTGTTCGCAGCCATGGCGGCCGCATAGAAGATCTTGTCCACCTGCTCCTGGGTGAACGTGGCGAACTCCGCCTGGGCGGCGCGCATCTCCTTGATGCGTGTTGCCAGCGCGTCCACGCTGTCGATGACCGTAGCCTTCTTTGCCATGGTACCTCCATATCCCCGGTCGGCGAGGCGGATAGCCCCGCCGAACTTGACTGCAGACCGTACAAGAGAACGAGGTAGTGCTGGTGAAGCTCGGACGCCTGCCAGGCGATTGCCAAAACAGGCCGTCGGTGGAGCGGATTTACGTAACTTACGCCACTCGACGGCATAATCATACCGCTTACGGTCAATTGTGCATATAGAAGAAAGCTTCGTTTGCCGATATGTTTCCAAACGGGTGTTTGACGTGGCGCAAAGCGGCTTTTGCCTGCGGAGCCGAGCTGCAAAGATGCGCCCTCCAGAGCAGAAAAGACGCCGAAGCTTGGGTTCCCGACGGGAATCCGTACGAGAATGGCCCTCCGGAGCAGAAATGACGCCGAAGCCGGGGTTCCCGACGGGATTCCGTACGAGATGCGCCCCCCGGCGTCAAATTCTCGCCGAAGGGCGCATCTCTGCAAGAAGGTTCTTACGACGCTTGCTCCCGCAACAGCGTCTCCAGGCGCATCACCTGCTCGAGAGGGTCATCCGCCGTGCACGTGACACGATGCCACGCGTCCTCCCCCGCCAGCTTCACGTCCACCAAGGGACCAAACCCATTCTCAAGCGTGCGAGAAGCAACCTCGTACGAGGGGTCCGAGCGCAACCCCGGGTACGCAACGCTGTCCACACGAGGATGGCACAAGAGGTAGCTGGCCACCACCTGCGCGGCATCGGAAGACGCACGCCACTCGCGGGCACGCTGGTCGAGCAGAGCCAGTTCCGTTTCCCCAGCCGCTCGCCCTGACGAGAGAAGCTCCCGCGCCGCATCCGGCACGTCATTCTCGCCGCGCGCCACCCACACCAGCATCTCGTCCGAAAATCCAACCCCCACAAAGGCAACGTCTGCCCCAAGCCTCACCGCTTCGCATGCCGCGCCAACAAGCGAGAGATCACAGGCGGCGCCCAGGCGCTGCTCGTGCGCCTCCGCCGCAAGCCGACGAACGTCCGCGCATGCCACGGGCATGCCAAACAGCGGCTCGATGGGCGCCGAGAAGCCCTTTGCCAGGGCGCTCTGCAACTCCTCCAGGCATATGACCCGCAACGCGCTGCTTCGCTTGGCCATGCAATCCCTCCCAACACGAAAGCGGCGGGACAGCCACCAAGGCCACCCCGCCGCAATGTCACTCACAGTCATGAGACAAAAGGACAGTCCCCTTGCCTCATCTAGCCCCTGCGCTCGCGAATCTCCTCGGTGACGTCGGCGATGAACTCGTCGAGGTCGCGCTGGACGGTCTCGTTGGAACGGTCGCGCACGGAGATGTTGCCGGCCTCGGCCTCCTTCTCGCCAAGAATCAGCATGTACGGCACGCGGTCGATGGAGCGGGCCTCGCGGATCTTGTAGCCAATCTTCTCGTCACGCTCGTCCACCTTCACGCGCGCGCCGGCGTCGCGCAGCTTCTGCGCAACCTCGAGGGCGTAGTCGCGGGTCTTCTCGGAGACGGGAAGCACCTTGACCTGGCAGGGCGAGAGCCACGTGGGGAACTTGCCCGCGTACTGCTCGATGAGCATGCCGATGAAGCGCTCGAAAGAGCCAAAGCCTGCGCGGTGAATCATGATGGGCTGCTTCTTGGAGCCGTCCTTGTCGGTGTACTCGAGCTGGAAGTTGTGCGGGAGCTGGAAGTCCAGCTGGATGGTGCCGCACTGCCACTCGCGGCCCAGGCAGTCCTGCAGGTGGAAGTCAATCTTGGGGCCGTAGAAGGCGCCGTCACCAGGGTTGAGCTTGTAGTCGACGTGCATGGCGTCGAGAGCGTCCTTCAGGCCCTGCTCGGCGCGCTCCCAGTCCTCGTCGGAGCCCATGGAGTTCTCGGGGCGCGTGGAGAGCTCGACGCGATACGGGAAGCCAAACTGCGCGTAGTAGGCGGTGATGAGGTGCGCGACATCCGTGACCTGCTCGGTAATCTGGTCCGGGCGGATGAAGAGGTGCGCGTCGTCCTGCTGGAACTCGCGGACGCGGAAGAGGCCGTGCAGGGCGCCCTTGAGCTCGTGGCGGTGGTCGATGCCGGCCTCGGCAAGCTTAAGGGGCAGGTCGCGGTAGCTGCGCGGCTTGCTCTTGTAGATGAGGCAAGCGCCCGGGCAGTTCATGGGCTTGATCGCGTAGTCCTCATCGTCGATCTTGGTGGTGTACATGTTCTCTTTGTAGTGGTCCCAGTGGCCAGAGGTCTCCCACAGGCTGCGGGACAGGATGATGGGCGTCTGGACCTGGTCATAGCCGTACTTGTCCTGCATCTCCTGCCAGTACTGCATGAGGGAGTTGCGGATGCGCATGCCGTTGGGCAGCCAGAACGGGAAGCCGGGGCCGGCCTCGTTCATCATGAAGATCTCCATCTCCTGGCCGATCTTCCTGTGGTCGCGCTTCTCCGCCTCCTCGCGCATGTGCTCCCACTGGGCAAGCTCGTCCTTGCTGCGGAAGGCGACGCCGTTGATGCGGGTGAGCATCTTGTTGTCCTTGTCGCCCTTCCAGTACGCGCCAGAGACGCCGGTGAGCTTGAAGGCCTTGAGCGCCTTGGTGTAGAGGATGTGGGGACCAACGCACATGTCCACGTACTCGCCCTGCTTGTAGAAGGTGATGCGGGCATCCTCGGGAAGGTCGCCGATGTGCTCGACCTTATACTTCTCGCCACGCTCCTGCATGTGGGCAATGGCCTCGGCGCGGGGCAGCTCGTAGGTCTCAAACTTGAGGTTCTCCTTGCAGATCTTGGCCATCTCGGCCTCGATCTTGGGGAAGTCCTCCTCAGAGATCTTGGTGCCCTCGGGCAGGTCGATGTCGTAGTAGAAGCCGTTCTCGGTGGCGGGGCCAAAGGCGAAGTCGGCCTCGGGGTACAGGCGCTTAATCGCCTGGGCCATGATATGGGCGGCGGAGTGGCGAACTACGTGCAGCTCCTGGTCTTCGGGGCACTCGTCCACGTGACCGTCGTTAAAGAGAACCTTCATGAGAAACCTCTTCCTTGGGGATGGTTCTGAGATAACTCCCCAGACTATGGACTGCGAGAATACTGCGGGCCGCGCCGTGCGGCGCTTCGCATAACGGCGACTGTCACATGGCGCAAGGGCCAGGTGAGGGACAGCCGCCTAGATAGTCACCGTGGTAGTGGTACGCGTGGCGAGAAAAGCGTGGGTGCAAGCCGCACCCCTAGTCTTACGGTACATGTGCACGTCGCTCATGTGGCGCATTCCCTACTGACTCCCCCACGCATTAGTGGCACTTCTGCGGGCGCACGCGACACCGTCGCCCGGAGGCGAATGGGATCACCTGCGCTGCCTGCGGTTGCGCAGACAGCGAATACTCTACACCAGAGCGCGGTACTTGTGGCAGGGACGCTAAACGCACACGCGGTAAACCTCGCTGGGCTCGCCGGGGGCCCTGCGAAAACGCGCCCTTCATTTTATCTTTCCTCGCTGCGAAAACGAACTCTCCGGCGAGAATACGGCGCCGGAGCCAGGACTTCGGACGGAATCACGTACGAGAAGGCCCTTCCGGCGCCGAAATGTCGCCGGGGCGGGGACTTCGGACGGGATCACGTACGAGATGGGCCTTCCGGAGAATATATGACGCCGGAGCAGGAATTTTGTCTTTCCTCGCCGCGAAAACGCGCCCTCCGGCGAGAATACGGCGCCGGAGCAGGGATTCCCGACGGGATTACGTACGAGAAGGGTCCTCCGGCGAGAAAACGGCACCGGGACCTGGGGTTTCGACGGAATCCCGTACGAGAAGCGCCCTCCGGCGCCACACCAAAAGAAAAGGACCCCGCCGAAGCGAGGTCCTCATCGTTGCTGTGTACCGCGCGCCTACTGGATGCGCGTACGGCAGTACGGGCACACCTTCCAGTCGGCGTTGAGCGGTCGGTGGCACGTGGGGCAGACGTTCCTCACCTGGGTGTTGCAGATGGGGCATACCACGAAGTCGCGGTCAATAGGGGCGCCGCACTTGGGGCAGATACCGTAGTGCGAGAGCTGGTGCTCGCGCAGTGCGATGTCAAGGTCCTGCTCCTCGCGGTCAATGAGGTAGGAGCTGGGACGAAGAATGACATAGGCGAGAAGGCCAACGATGGGAATGACCGAGATGATTGCCCACATCCACCAAGGCTCGGCACCACGACGCTGCGCATCGCGAATGACGTAGACGATGGAGAGGACGTAGAGCATGACAACGCACACAACCAGGAGGTACAGGACCATCCTGACCTCGGGCGTGAGAATTTGGTCGATAAGGTCTTGCATTCCCTGGACTCCTCTTGTTGGCACAGATGTTCATGGCGCCTGGCTTCCAGCTGCCAAAGGCGCTACCGAGAAACGCGATTGAAGATTGTATCAGATGTGGCCGAGAATGCCTGCAACCTGAGCCCCGCGCGACGGAGAGCCACACGCATCGCACGTTTCTCCACACAATGCGGACGTAGCGTCAACAACACTCCCATATGTTGGGGAGCAATCCTATCAGTGCCGAGTCGGACACGGAGAAAAGGGCCGCCCTCCCGGAGACCCGGGGTAAGGCGGCCCTCGCCTGTGCGAATGGAGCTACCTGATGATGTCGCCGTTCTCGTCGTACTTGTAGAAGCCCTCGCCAGCCGCCATGCCAAGCTTGCCCTCGTCGATGTACTTCTGCAGGACCGCCTTCATGCCCTTGAAGTTATAGGGCAGCATCATCTTCCTGAGGAGCGGGGTAACGATACCAGGCACCTTCTGGTACTGCTCGACGATGTTCATCGCAGTGGTGAGGCCAACCGTATCGAACACCTGGAACGGCCCCTTTGGGGCACCGGTGCCCGAAGTCCAGGCCTTGTCGATGCTCTCGGGATCGGAAATCCCGTTGGCATAGAGGTCGAGACCCGAGAGGAGCCAGGGCACCAGCTGGGAGTTGAGCAGGTAGCCTGCCTTCTCCTTCTTCACCGGCAGCGGCTGCATGTGAATGCCGCGGGCAAAGTCAAGCACCGCGTTGAACGAGGCGTCGCTCGTCTCGCACTGCACCATGACCTCGGTCACGTTGTGCTTCCAGATGGAGTTGGCAAAGTGCAGCGCGAGGTAGCGGTCAGGGCGCCCGGTGTCCTTCGTGAACTGCGATGGCAGGAGCGACGAGGAGTTGGTGACGATGATAGTCTTCTCGGGCATGAGCGGGGCGACCTTCTTGAAGAAGTCCGCCTTCTGGTCTGCCACCTCTGCCATCGACTCGATAACGAGGTCGGCGTCGGAAACAGCCTTGCCGAGGTCAAGCTCGAGCTTCATCCCGTCGTGCGCCTTGCGCGCACGAGCAGAGCACTCCTCAGCATCAAAGGTATCGAAGTCTGCAAGGCCAGGGCACCAGGCGGGGTCGCTCGCGCTCTTGGCGGCCTTCATGCCCTCGATAGCCTCAAGGTACTGCTGCTCGAACTTGTCCAGCTTGGGCTGGCAACGACCAATGGAGCTCTCAGAACGCAGCCAGATGGTGACGTCGTAACCCCAGTAGGCAGTCTGGAGCGCAATCTGCGAACCCAGAACGCCTCCGCCTGCAACAACAACCTTCTTGAAACCCATGACATCCCCTCTCGCTCGCGTGAGTAATCATCTGTTCGCAATTTCATCGTACTCGAACTCTCGTACGGTGAGAGGGCGTCACGGGAGACGGCTCCATGAACGGCAGTTTTGCCTAGCCCCATGGCTTCTGACCGCGGTTTTGAACGCCAGGACGATAAATGCCCGTCACCTCTCCGGCCGTAGTGATGGACCCGCAGGCGACAAACGCCTCTCCCGCGAGCGCATCCACCGCCTCGGGAACCGAGCCAAACGTAGCGATTGGTGCATTTCCCACAGCCGAGAAGAGCGCCGCAAGCTCGCCGGCGGGAAGGGCGCGTGGCGAGGAGGTCTGCGTGCAAAAGACGCGCGGGAACTCCGGGGCCAGCAGGCGCACGATACCCTCGACGTCCTTGTCAGCGAGAACCGCGCAGAGAAGCGCTGGCCGCTCCCCCACCTCAGGTGCAACAGCACGAACTGCCGTGAGGAAGGTCTGCACGCTCTGCGGGTTGTGACAGGCGTCCACGAGCGCCACGGGCTCGGCGCGCACCACGTCGAAGCGTCCCGGGGTGGGACAGGTGACTACGGAGTCAAAGAGCTTCTCGGCGTCCAGCGGTCGGCCTAGGTAGTCCTCGGCAAGCTGAACCGCACATGCCACGTTTGCCGCTTGGTAGGTGGGCTTGAGGGCGCTCACCTCCGCATACGAGGTGCGCGTGGTTCGCACGTCGAGCACGAGTGAGCCACCTATGCGGTTGGGCTTCTCCACCACGCGGTACGTTGCGTGTGGAAGGTCATCGTGCACGCGGGGCACGCCGGGGTGCATCTCTCCCGCTGCGTCCGCGAGCATCTCGGGACGCAGGAGCGTGGGCACGACGCCCTCGCGCGAGCACTGGTCGAGAAATACGTCCTCCATGGAGTCTGGCGTCGCCGTTCCCACGCCCAGCACGCAGGTGCGACCCCGTTTGATGATGGCGGCCTTCTCGCCAGCGATCTTCTCCAGGGTGTCGCCCAGAATGCGCATGTGGTCGAGGCCGATGCCCGTTATGGCGACGCTCTTTATGGACTTCACGGCGGAGGTGGCGTCCCAGCGCCCTCCCATGCCGCACTCGAGCACGGCCACGTCCACGTCCGCCTCGGCGAACACCACGCACGCCGCAACGGTGAGCAGGTCGAACTCGGTGATGTCATAGGGTCTCTCGCCCGCCGCCGTGCGACGCGCGTTCACGCGCCGCCCTGCCTCCTGGGCCGCCACGATGCCGCGCGCGAAGGCTTCCTCGGGGACGGGGTGGCCTGCCACCTCCATGCGCTCGGTGTAGCTCACCAGCTCGGGCGAGGTGTAGAGCGCCGTGCGAAGCCTCTCGCCACGCAGAATAGCCGCCGCAAAGCGCGCGGTTGAGGTCTTGCCGTTGGTGCCTGCGATCTGGACGCTCTTAAAGGCAAGGTCGGGGTTTCCCAGCTCGGCGAGCATATCCTCCACGCTCTCGAGCATAGGACAGATGCCAAAGCGCAGCGCGGAGTGCAGGATCCCCAACGCCTCGTCGTAGGTTGTGTGGGGAACGTCGAACGGAAGCTGGTAGGTCATGGTGAGCCTATATATCCCTTCTTGCGATACGGTGCGTGTCACAGGGCCATGGTCATACGGCCTAGAGCCCCAGCAGCCTCAGCGCCTCGGCACGGCTCTTCGAGTCGCTCTTGAGACAGCCGCGCACGGCCGAGGTGACAGTCTTTGCTCCGGGGGTGCGGATTCCGCGAATGGTCATGCAGGTGTGCTCCGCCTCGATCACAACGAGGACCCCGAGCGGGTCGAGCTCTCGGACCATGGCGTCGGCAATCTGCCCTGTGAGGCGCTCCTGAAGCTGTGGCCGGCGAGCAAAGCCAGACACGCAACGGGCAATCTTCGAGAGCCCCGTGATGCGGCCGTCCCGCGGAATGTAGCAGACGTGCGCATGGCCAACAAAGGGCAACAGATGATGCTCACACATCGAGGAGAACGGGATATCGCGCACGACGACCATCTCCTCGTTGCCCGGCTCACGGAACTGTTTGCGCAGGTAGGTAGCAGGGTCCTCCTGCATGCCGCCAAAGATTTCCTCACACGCGCGCGCAACGCGGTCCGGCGTGCCCTGGAGACCCTCCCTGTCTGGATCCTCGCCAATGGCGAGAAGAAACTCTCGAACCGCCGCCTCTACGCGGGGCTTGTCGAGGCGCCCGTATTGTGTCTCCATGTTGTTGTCCACCGCTACCTCACAGTCCTCTGAGCCGCCTCGACCACGTGCTTCGCGAGCACCGCCGTGGTCACGGAGCCAACACCACCCGGGACGGGCGTGATGGCGCGCACGACGGGCTCGACGGCATCGAAGTCCACGTCACCCACGAGCTTGCCTGCCTTCTCGTCCCAATTGATGCCCACGTCGACCACCACCTGCTGGGGAGAGGCACACGCAGCCCCAACCGTGCCAATGTGACCTGCCGCAGCAACAACGATATCCGCATCGCGGCAGGTGGCCGCAAGATCGCGCGTGCGGGTATGGCACATGGTCACGGTGGCGTTTCTCGCCTGGAGCATCATTGAGACGGGCTTGCCTATAACGAGCGAGCGGCCAATCACGGTGACCTTGGCACCCTCGAGCGGAACCTGGTAGTAGTCGAGAAGCTCGACCACGGCCTCGGCGGTGCAGGGCGGAAAGCCAACCGGCTGGCCTGCAAAGACGCCATAGAGGGAGCCTTGCGTGATGCAGTCCACATCCTTCGCGGGGTCGAGCAAGGCGCAGATGGCGGCCTCGTCCAAGGTCTTGGGGAGCGGCCGGAAGAGAAGGCAGCCATGGATGGACGCATCCTCGTTGACCTCGCGGATCACGCCGGCCAACCGCTCCTGAGAGCAATCCGCGGGCAGCGCGAACTTGCGCAGGCCGAGACCCACCTTCTCCGCTCGCTTTGTCGCCCCGCGCTCGTAGGAGAGGTCGTCCTCCCGCTCCCCCACGCGCACGATGGCAAGCGTGGGACACACGCCTTGGGAGACCAGCTCCTCCACCTGAGGCACAAGTCGTTCTATGAGCGCCTTCGCGACCGGTGCGCCCTTTAATACTTGCTCGGCCAACGAATTCCCCTCTCTACGCGCAGATAGGCATTGTCTGCCTTCTTGCATCCCTCGTCGAGCATCTCTTGGGTGCGGGACAGAAGGTCCTCTGCATACTCGCGGTCCCCCATCGACTTGGCGTTGATGAAGATGTTGAGGCTCACGGCCTTGAGCGCGGCCGAAAGAAGCGTGGCACCAGCGCCGGCATCGCTTATTGCAATCCTGGTCCCGATGTGGCTTATCTCGTCTACCAGGTCAATCGCCTCGCAGGTCTTCTCCATGATCTTGAGGGGCGGCTCGCAGGCAGAGCGCAGCGCCGCCTCCATGACCTCGGCCTTGTGCGCACGCTCCTCTTCGGTCCCCTTGGGAAGCCCATAGGCGCGTGAGAGCGGCTCGAAGGCCTTGGCATCCTCGTCCGCCAGGACGAGAAGCTCGTCGCGCACCGCCTCGAAGCGAGGGATCAGCTCCTCGATGCGACCTTGGACGTCTGCGTACCTCTTCTTGCCAAGCGTGAGACTAGCGACCATCTGACCAAGCGAGGCGCCCACAGCGGCAGCAACCGCAGAGGCCCCGCCCCCACCAGGCACGGGGGCCTTGGAGGAGAGCACGTCCGAGAACTCCCCCACCCGCATATCCGCGACAGTATCCATGAACCCTCCCATAGAAGGAATCATCCGAAGAAAGAAAATGATAGAAGCGCGCCCAAGCGACTCCCCAAGGAGCCCGCCGAGAAGCACGACGAGCCGCCAAGGGGGACAAGCGCCGTCGGGCTGCCAGAGGCATCGAGTAGCGACCCCGGAAATCTAAGCGAAGGTTTCTGAGCGCAATGCGCGAAGCACCTTCGCGTGATTTCCGGGGCCGCCCCAGGCGCCCCTAGAACAGCCCGACGATCTTGCCGTCAGGCGTCACGTCGATCTTCTCGGCGGCCGGCACCTTGGGGAGTCCGGGCATCGTCATGATGTCGCCCGTGAGCGCCACGATAAACCCTGCGCCTGCGGAGACCTTGAGGTTGCGCACGGTGATGCGGAAGCCCTCGGGGGCACCGAGCTTGTGCTGGTCGTCGGTGAAGGAGTACTGCGTCTTGGCAACGCAGATGGGAAGCTTGCCAAAGCCCTGCTCCTCCAGCTCCTTGAGCTGCTTGGCCGCCTTGGTGGTATAGTCCACGCCGTCGGCGTGGTAGATCTTGGTGGCGATGGCATTGAGCTTGTTGGCAATCGTGTCATCAAGGTCGTAGGCAAACTGGAAGTCGTTGGGCTGCTCGCAGAGGCGCACGACCTCCTTGGCAAGCGCCAGGCCGCCCTCGCCGCCCTTTGCCCAGACCTCGGAAAGGGCAACGTTCACGCCGAGCTTGTTGCACTCGTCCTCGACGAGCCTGAGCTCGGCAGCGGTGTCCGTGGGGAACGCGTTGATGGCAACGACCACCGGAAGCTTGAAGACGTCCTTGATGTTGGAGACATGACGGAGCAGGTTGGGAAGACCCGCCTTGACGGCGTCGAGGTTCTCTGCGGTGAGCTCGTTCTTGGGAACGCCGCCGTTGTACTTGAGCGCACGGACGGTGGCAACCAGCACGACTGCATCGGGGTGCAGGCCGGCGTAGCGGCTCTTGATGTCAAGGAACTTCTCGGCGCCAAGGTCTGCGCCAAAGCCTGCCTCGGTCACCACGTAGTCGGCGAGCTTGAGGGCTGTGGTTGTTGCCTCGACGGAGTTGCAGCCGTGCGCGATGTTGGCGAACGGGCCGCCGTGCACAAAGGCGGGGTTGTTCTCGAGCGTCTGCACAAGGTTGGGCTTGATGGCATCCTTGAGCAGCGCCGTCATGGCTCCCTCGGCGTGGATGTCGTGGACCGTGACGGGCTTTCGGTCAAAGGTGTAGGCAATAACCATGCGACCGAGACGCGCCTTGAGATCCATGAGGTCGGTGGCCAGGCAGAAGCAAGCCATGACCTCGGAGGCCACGGTGATGTCGAAGCCATCCTCGCGCGGCATGCCGTTGGCAACGCCACCCAGGCCGTCCACGATGCTCCTGAGCTGGCGGTCGTTCATGTCGACGCAGCGCTTCCACACGATGCGGCGCGGGTCGATGCCAAGGGCGTTGCCCTGCTTGATGTGGTTGTCCAGCATGGCAGCGCAGAGGTTGTTGGCCGCACCGATGGCGTGAAAGTCACCGGTGAAGTGCAGGTTGATGTCCTCCATGGGGACAACCTGGGCGTACCCGCCGCCCGCGGCGCCACCCTTGATGCCAAAGACGGGGCCAAGCGAAGGTTCGCGCAGGCAAAGCATGGCGTTCTTGCCCATCTTGCAGAGGGCGTCCTCAAGTCCCACGGACGTGGTGGTCTTGCCCTCGCCTGCGGGCGTGGGGTTGATGGCGGTGACCAGAATGAGCTTGCCCTTCATGGGCGTGTTAGAGAAGGCGTGGATGTCGACCTTTGCCTTGTAGTTTCCGTAGAGCTCCAGCTGCTCGGGACCCAACCCCGCCTTCTTGGCGACCTCGGTAATGGGGAGCATCTTCGCCTCTTGGGCAATCTCGATATCTGACTTTGCCATCTCCTGACTTCCTTTCGCTTTATGGCGCTGGTCGACGCCAACGGTTACCGAGTTTCACGGGACGAACTGACCGCGTCCCATTGTGCCGCTCCGGGCCACGTCACCATCGCAAGAATCCAAGATGAAACATGGATACTACCGAGTGAACGCACCTGAGATACCAACGGACCAGGGCAGTCTCCCCGTCGCTTGCAAGGAGATGCTACGGCCCTGCCACGTACCTCTCAATGTCAAAACAATACAAATCGAGGTGCAGAAAACCGTTCAATTTGACCAGGCGCTCTGCCCCTCGTTAGCTCAACCTTACCTGCGGTGTGAGCGAATGGGAATACCGTTTGAGAATGACGTGATACTCGTGTCGCTCCGGGCCACGTCGCCATCGCAAGAATCCAGGATGAGACGTGGATACCACCGAGAACGGATAGCCAAGCCGTGAAAGACTCGTTGCTCACCTAACGGCGCATCAAAAATCCTCGCGGCCAGGCAGCCGATTGCCTAGAGAAGGGCCCGCCCAGAAGAGCGGGCCCACCCTTGCAGTTATCTTCGCATCATGGGCTAGAAGGTGGTCCAGCCACCGTCCACGGTTATCTGGGCACCATTCACATAGGCATTGTCATCATCGAGAAGGAACAGTATTGCCCTAGCAATGTCCTCTGGCGTTCCCATCATGTTGTTGCCGTCCGCATCGCAACCCAGTGAAACTCCCCCGCGAACGTTGTACAGCTCGTTGCCCTCGGGATCCATGACGTCGCGATCTGGCCACTTCTCCATAGCGTTCCCCAGGATGCCGGAGACTATTGCCCCTGGGTTTACGACGTTCACCCTAAGGTTGCGCCAGTGATACGACCATGCAAGATTTCGCGCAAGACCAAGGACTG
The DNA here is from genome assembly GCA_900548775.1 of uncultured Olsenella sp. Lineage (GTDB taxonomy): Bacteria > Actinomycetota > Coriobacteriia > Coriobacteriales > Atopobiaceae > Tractidigestivibacter. The sequence goes on along the minus strand of URLM01000011.1, from coordinate 6,536 downwards.
CGTGCTTTGAGGTTACGTATGCCGCCCCCGCAGTGGAGCCATACAATCCGCCCACCGAACCGACTATCACAACATTTGCCGCAGGCCCCTCATGATCGAGCAGCATGGGAAGGCAGTCTCGAACAAGGTAGAAGCAATCGTTGCAGTTCACATCCATGACATATTGCCAAAGTGCATCATCTGTCTTGTGAGCAGGGCACATGAGGTCGAGGACCCCGGCGACATACAGCAGGCTGTCGATTCGCCCGTACTTCTCGCGAGCCGCCGCAACAAGACCCGAACGGTCTTCGGAGCTCGTGACGTCCCCGTAGACCATTTCAAGATTGCCTTTGAATTCGGGCAGCTCCTCGGAGATCTCCTCGAGCGTATCGGCCATGTTGTCTCTGTTGTTGTCGAATCCAATCACCGTTGCTCCATCGGCAAGAAGCATCTTGAGGGTGGCTGCCCCCATCCCCGAAGCGCATCCAACGAGTACAACGACCTTTCCCTTCATGGAAGACATGGCATATCCCTCCTAGCACCACTTGGGAGCAACGATGACGGCGGGCGAGTCATTTGGCCCAATGGTCACCTTGGTCCCCAGGGGACATCTCTTCGGATCGACTATTGCGTAGCCGATGTTCTTATCGACGGTGTAGCCGTAAATCATCTGGCGGCACTTTCCGACTGGTATTCCGCGCTTGCGGACTATCTCGTTCTGGCATATGTCCTCATAGCTCTCGCGCTCAATCTCAACGCCGACGAACGCATAGCGCGGACCAACTTCCTGAGCCTTCTCCAGTGCAGCGCGCCCTACAAAGTCACCCTTCTTGTCGAGGTGCACCGACCATCCAAGGTTTGCCTCGAAGGGCGTCAGGTGGTGATAGTCCTGCCTAAGGGCCATGCCCTTCTCCATGGGGAGGCTTCTCACGAAAACCTCGAGCGTTTGCAGCTCCCGAGAATCTGTGTCACGCAAGAGCTTGAGAATCTGGTCGGAATCGGAGCGAGAGCAATAGATCTCATAGCCGAGTTCGCCGGTGAAGCCGCCTCTGTCCACGCGAACCGAAATCCCACCAATGCTGGCATTGACAATCTGGAAGCGCTTCAGCTCATCGACGGGAGCATCCAGCAGCTTGTCCATCACCTCTGCCGAACGAGGCCCCTGCACGGAGAACATGTCGATTTCTGGCGTGATATCAGAGAAGGCAACATCGTATCCTTCCGCATGCTCTCCCAGCCAGCGGACCATCTGAGGTCCGTAAAGCGTCGAGAGCCACCAGTGGTTCTCCTCCAGGCGGATTGCCATGAGGTCATCGATAATTCCACCGCTATCGTCGAGCATCGTGGTGTACTTCTCGCGCCCCACGTTGCACTGAGCAACGGTGTTGACTAGAAGCTTGTCGAGCAGGGCGGTCGAGTCTGCCCCCGTTACGTCCACCGTGTCGTGGGTCCAGCGATACCAACCGGAGTCTTTCCTCACTGCAAGCGCATCTGCACGAGCAACCTCGTCGTCTTTGAACAGCATGATTCGTCACTCCCTACACCATGTGCGTATCGATCTTGCGGCCAATCTGGATGAACTGGTACTCGTCGTCCTTCCCGTCAATCCAGACGGACCACTCGGGCGAGACAAGCGTCTTGACGGCACCGTTCCACTCAGCCTCGTATCCGGCGGTTATCTCGTCGAGAGGAGCCATGGGGAAACGGCCGTTAAAGTCATCGGTTGAGACCTTGATGGTCACGCCGTCGCTGTCGAAGGCCTCCCACTCGAAGGGAACAAGCTGGCAGCCCATGATGGCCCCAATGTAGGCGCCCATGACGCGCGGGTCGTTGTCGCCCACCTCGCGGGGGATGTCGAGCCACGCACGGAGACCCTCCCGTGCAAATGGGTCGACAAAGTGGTTCTTGCCTGCCGTTGAAAAGACAATCGGAAGCACGCGGTCAAAGTCTCCGTCGTTCTTCTCCATATCCCTGATTGCAATAAGCGGGAACGAAATAGACCAGACCCAGCCCATCTGGGCAACCCAGTTGTACTGCCACTCGAAGGAGTGCTCCTCGCCAAAAGTCTGCGTATACTGGCCGTTTCGAAGACCTTGGGCATGCTTCACGCGACGCTCCGGCGGTGTATCGTGAACGGGAGCTGCGGACTCGCCCCTGTGGTCAAGCCAGCCCTGGTGATCCAGGCCAAACGCGTCGAGCCGCTCCGCGACCACACGACAGTGGGGGTCGCCGCACCCACGCGCCTCGCACATGTTCAACGCGACGTCATTGGTGATCTTGCCATGCTCGCCGCCTGCAGCGATGTCGAAGTTGGCGGTAAACATCGCCGTTGTCATGTTGCACATCTCGGAGCCGACAATGTCCCAAGGGCAGGAATCGAGCTCCTTCTCGACACGGTTTCGCGTGAATTGAATCACGCGCCCAGCCATGTCCTCTGCCTCATCACCATAGTCTCCCCATATGGCACCTATCCACGCCTCCCTGTCTACGAATTCCGGGATGTTCCATTCGTCGTAGAAGGCATTGAGATACTGTTGGAGCTGACCCTCGGAGCCCGAGCACGCTGCGCAGTTCATCATGTTCGCGGCTTCGCAGATCCGCGCAGTCCGGTCCTCCCAGTCATCGTTGAGGATGCGCATCACCTGGAAGATGTTTGCGGAGAACGCGGCAATCGTTCTGAGGCAGAAGGAATACGCCTCCTTTTCGGGAATCACCTTCCCAAACGCCGTCTCGACACCACGATGGAGATCAACCCTCTGTTTTAGTGCCATGACCCACTCCTCCTCCGATGCGAACCGAAAGGCAGCACGTGCCTCATAAAATGGAGGATGTAATTGGAGGGCATTTACTGCCAGCGGCAGTTTGGAGGATTGTGCCCCGAGGGACACCTACGATCTGTTGGTCCCGAGAGGCAGTCTCCCTTCCACCGAGACACGTCGGCCCCTTGACGGAATGGATCGTCTCGGCTCTTCCTGTCTGCTACATTGGCAAGCACATTACGTAACGGCACTTGGTGTCATGTCCAGGCATGTGGTGATTGTCATGAAGGTGAGTCCTCAGCTGATCTGCGAAGGCCTTCCGGCTGAGTTCGAGGCGCAGCTCTCCGGTGCCTCTCCCCTGGAGGAGACGCTCGAGGCGCCCGAACTCCTGGCAACAGATGCCCCCGAGCTGCGGGGAGGACGAATCTTCGTAACCAGCGCAGACCGTCTCCCCCATCTCACCAAGCTTGGACAAGGCTGCGCTCTGCTTTGCATAGGCGACACCAGGAGGTTGGATTGGTTTCGGAGGCACTGCGCAGTCATCACCGTTAGCCCGAGCCTTGATTTCTACACTGTTTTCTCCGCAGTCCAGCAGGTGTTTCTCCGCATTGGAAACTGGGTGCTCGACACCTACCAGATACTCGAAGACGGCGGCTCAATCCAGTCGATGCTCGAGGCATCCGCAGCAGTCACCCCTGCGTCGATGATCGTTGTGGACTCGAGCTTCGACTACATAGCCTCGACAGGCCTGAGGGCGGATTCGGCGGAGTCTCCAGAAGGCGTCCCAGATGGCGCGGCAGAGGAGGCGGGCAGAAGGCTTCCCCTCTCGCAGGTAGACCAGTACCTTGCGTCCTACAATCTCTCGATGAGCGAGAAGGAGCCCTTCACCCTTGAGTTTGACCAGCTACAAAGCCTGAATGTTAATCTCATCGACGCTAATGGATACCACGGGTGCCTCTCGTTCCTCTATTACGACAGCAGCATGCGTCCTGGCGACTCATTCATCGCCAGGCATCTTGCGCGCATGGTGCTTCGGTGCGTATCCCAACCCAGAGGCAAAACGGAGACCCGCAACGACATTTTGAAGAGAGCCCTCTCCAACCTGATAGAGAACCTTCCCCTTGGCACCCTGGAGCTCGCAGCCCTTCAGGCAGCATCCTTGAATGGCACCTACGTTTGCGTGCTGATGCGACCCCAAAGGCGGTCTCGGGAGCTCCCGCTGTCCTACATTTGCAACTCGCTCGAGGAGGACATCCCCGGAACGATCGCATTTGAGTACAAGCAGACTTCGGTTGCCGCCTTCATTCGCATCGACCGCCTTGCACCAGAGGGGAGTCGCAGAGACGAGCTTGAGCGAAGGCTCCTCCCCATTCTCGTCTCCCTAGACATGAAGGCAGGGATGTCTGATCATGTGAGCAACCCGCTTGAGGCAAGAAGCTATTTCCTACAGGCGAGCATTGCCCTTGACAAGGGCTCTTGCCTGCAGGAAGGCCCCTCCCTCTACCGATTCCAAGACTATGCGCTCGCAGAGCTGTTGGAGAACTGCACGGGAGAAATGCCCGTCGAGCTGTACTTCACGAGCGGTCTTAGGCGGCTCTTTGCCCACGACAAGAACTCTGCGACCTCATACGTCCAGACCATGAGCGTGTACCTGAAGCACAACATGAACGTCACGCACACCGCCCAGGCTCTCTTCATCCATCGCTCCACGCTCATAGACCGCCTCGAGCGCATACGTTCGCTTTTGGACGAAGACCTGGAAGACCCGGACGAACGGCTGCGACTGGAGATGGTGCTGCGAGCGTTGGAGCTTCGTGGCCAGTTGAGAAACCAGCTCGGGGGATACAGCCAAAGCGGCAGCATCCCCCTGATGTAGCACTCCCCGTTATAAGGCAGCCGATGGTTCCAGAGCCTAGTCTCCCAAGGCCTTGAGCTCTGCGTCAATCTCGTCGAGATGGTCCGCAAGTTCCTTGGCTTGGGGGAAGCTCGCGAGCTTCCTCAGAGTGAGCCCATACACCATCTTCATCTGAGGGTCGGTCTTGAAGCCGGGCGAATACTTGCAGATGATATCCGCAGCCGCCTCGTTCTTCGCAAGCGCTTTGATCTTGCTGTCAACAGAAACACCCATTGCGCTCTCCTCTCCTTGGCGGGATGCTGCATGCATCCCGTCCTGCTGGTGGATTGCGAGGACACCCTCGCAGCTCTCAACTAGCATCAAGGTAGAAAGCGCGTACGTACACCGCACAAAGCAGAGGTGTTTTTCGAGGGGAACACCTACAAAGTGAACGTGATGCGCGAGGCGGCAGAATGGCATAGGGCAAAGAGACCCCTATCCCCGCGCAGCACCAAGTGCGCGCCGTAGAAATTCCGACCGGGACTCACTATGAGCAGTCGTTGCACGGTCATGCTCGTCCCTGCGTGACCGATGCGCCTTGAGCACGATCGTCACAAGGTACTCCTCGCTCATCCTCGGAAAGAATGAGACAAGGGAAACGCCCTCTGTCTCATCGCAGGTCGGCGACGGTCTGGCGCTCGACAAGCGTGCCGGCGATCCTGATCTGCTGGACGTGGTAGTTGGGGCTTGTGCCAAGAAGCGCCTGCTCAAAAGCACGACGTCCGCGCGAGAAGAGGTCAAACCGAACGGTCGTGAGCCGGTTGTGCGGCACCGAGGCGGAAAGTGAGTCGTCCACGCCCACCACGCTCACGTCCTCGGGCACCCTTCTGCCGGCATCCTCCAGCGCCGCAATGACGCCAAGTGCCATCTGGTCGTTGGCAACGTAAACAGCCGTCATGTCCTTGTCGGCCGCAAGCGCCGCGCCGGCCTCATAGCCGCTGTCTGCCGTCCAGTCACCACGCAGCGGCTCGTCAACATCGATACCACGCACCTCGAGCGCGTCTCGCCAGCCCTGCTCGCGGAAGTTGGAGTCAACGGAGTACGAGGGGCCCGCCACAAAGCGAACCTGTCGATGCCCGCGCGAGAGCAGGTGGTCCATCACGAGCATAGAGCAACCGTACTGGTCAGAGTCAACCGTAGTGCAATGGGGATGCTCGTACATGGTGAGTAGAACCGTGCCAAACCCCGGGCTGGGACGGAAGGTGTCGAAGTCCTCGGCCTTGATGCTCATGCTCATGATCATGGCGTCAACTGGCAGCGTGAGCATGCGCTTCGTCATGTACTCCAGGGAGACCGGGTCATCGTCGCCCATCTCCACCATAGTGACGGCGTCACCGTGCTCGCGTGCGGCGGTCATGATGCCATCGAGCGTTGAGAGGTTGCCAAACTGGGTGATGTTGTAGATGCAGAGCCCCACGGAGCGATATCGGCCGCTCCTGAGCGATCTCCCCGCAAAATTGGGCCTAAAGCCAAGCTCGTCCATAGCCTTTTGCACTGCCCTGCGGGTCGACTCGCTCACGTTGGGCTGGCCGTTGGCAACTCGGGAGACAGTCTGCTGCGACACGCCCGCCCTCTCGGCGACATCTGCCATCGAGACGAAGCGATGAGAGCTGTCCTGACGCCCCGTACTCATCTCAAGTCCCCCCTGCTCGAACGGGCCCAGTCGGCCCCTGCCGATTACCGTCTGCCGGACAAGCGAGAAAAACCCAAAGACTCTCGCTGTCCATCCGTACTGAGTACGTTAACATAACCTTGGTTGCAAACGAGCACCATCGAAAAAATTGCTTGTTTACCGAGCAATTATCACACACGAGAGGAGACCCCATGGTCAGCTCGGAGGCCCTTGGACGCACGCCATCGGGAGATTTGGTCCGCGTCTTCACGATCACCACCCCCAGGGCACG
>URLM01000010.1 GCA_900548775.1 uncultured Olsenella sp. | reverse complement strand
CGGCGCCGGAAGCGAGGGTTCGTACGCCGCAGCTGCGAAAACGCGCCCTCCGGCGGCGCTACCCCGGCGGCGTCACCCCAGCACCGGCGCCTCGGGTATCATGTGAGACTGCAGCCAGCGACAAGAAGCGAGGTAACCACCATGAAAACGCTCATCTCCGTACTCGCAACCGCCATTGCCTCCTTCGTCGCGGTCGCCCTCGTGCCTTCGGCACACGTGATCGGCCAGCCACAGTGGGCGGCGTATCTCGCCTTCGCCCTCATGCTCTGCGTGATGAACGCAATCGTGAAGCCGATCATCCAGGTGCTCTCGATTCCCGTGACCGTTGTCACACTGGGGCTGTTCTCGTTCGTGATCGACGCGTTCATGGTGCTGCTCGCGTCCAACCTTGCCGAGAGCGTCTTTGGCGTTGGCGTCGTGGTCTCGGGATTGGGTTCGGCGATCTTTGTGGCGCTCATCGTGAGCGTGGTAAGCGGTCTTCTCGGCACCAAGGGATAGCGCCCGAGCAGAGCCCACCCTCATTGCACCCCGACGTCGCCCATCTCCAGGTGCTCGATGTAGCCCCTCCCCCAGGTCTCGATGCTCGCCAGCACGGGAGCGAAGTCCCTGCCCACCTGCGTGAGCGAGTACTCCACGCGCGGCGGAACCTCGGGGTAGACCTCCCGCTTCACCAGCCCCTCCGCCTCAAGGCGCTTAAGCTGCGAAGAGAGCGTGGAGTGCGTGAGCTCGGGCATGCGGCGCTCAAGCTCGCCAAAGCGCAGCCTCCCCTCGCTCAGGTGGTGGAGAATCACGATCGACCACTTGCCCTGAAGCAGCCACTGCGCGGTCACAAACGGACACGCGCCAAAGTCCTTGGGTACGTCTCGCATGTTTCGCCTTCCCTTCCCCGCAGATAGCAGCTGGTATCTCATTTGATACCAGGTACTATGAAAAAACGTTATTCCGCTAGTCTCATTTCCTGCTACACTGATTCTAGTACAGAGTTAATACTAAGTCGACACAACAGACCAGACAGGAGAGAACAATGGCCGAGAAGAACGTCCTCATCGTGGTGGGAACCCTTCGCAAGAACGGGTTCAATGAGCAGCTCGCCCAGCGCATCGAGGCGCTGCTCGAGGGTCGCGCCAACGTGAGTAGGCTCGACTACTCCGCCCTCCCCCTCATGAACCAGGACCTCGAGGACCCCGAGCGTCCCGAGGTCGCGGCCGTGCGCGAGGCGGTGCGCCAGGCCGACGGCGTGTGGTTCGTTAGCCCGCAGTACAACGCCTCGTTCCCCGGACACGTGAAGAACCTCGTCGACTGGCTGAGCAGGCCGCTTCCCGGCAAGGGTCGCGACACGGCCGTTGCCGGCGGCATGCGCGCCACCGTCGCTGGCGCGGGCGGCCGCACCGCCACCGCCGAGATGCGCGCGGCGCTCGACTCGCTTCTCACCTTCGTGGGCGCGCAGGTCATGACCGAGAAGGAGACCGGCATCGCCCTCTCCGGCGAGTCCTGGACCACGGGCACGCTGGCCCTCTCCGCCGAGGACGAGGCCGCGCTCGCGGCACAGGCCGACGCCTTCCTCGAGTTCATCGCGTAGCCCAAAGAGGAAGACTCCACACGGGGGATTCCCCGTCCTTGCCGCCCGGCGCTCCTGGTGCCGGGCGGCTTTTCGTTCCCTAGTCGCCCACGAGCCGCTCGAAGAGGCGCGCCCCGGCTGAGAAATCGTCACCGTTTGCAGGGTGCAGCCCCCAGATGCGCTTGCAGCTCGACCGCACGGCCCGCGCATCGTGCGAGACCAGAACGACGGCGCCGGGGAATCCGGCGAGTAGCCGCTCGAGCGCCTCGATGGAGTGCAGGTCGAGGTGGTTTGTGGGCTCGTCCATCACCAAGAGCTGCGGCGTCCCCAAGATTGCCTCAGCCAGCACGAGCTTTCGCAGCTCCCCCGGGCTCAGCTCGCCTCCCTCGAGCATCGCCTCGGGCCGCGAGTTGAGCTGCGCCACCACCGAGAGCACACGGCCCTTCTCGGCAGCGCCAAGCGTCTGCAGGCGAGAGCGGGCATGCGTCGCCGCAGCCTCATCGAGCTCCTGGGGCACAAAGAGCATGGGCACGTCCTCGGGAACCGCAGCGACTAGCGCTCTGACCAGCGTCGACTTGCCCGACCCATTGGGCCCCACAACTCCCACGTGGTCGGCCGAGCCAAGGAGCAGGTCCGGGATCAGAACGCCAGGGGCCTCTTCATCGCCACCGTAGCGCACCAGCCCCGCATCCAGCCGCGCGATGACCGCCCTTCTCGACCTTTCGCCAAGCGCCGGCACGTCACCGTCATAGCGCCTCTCGACGAAGGACGCCTGCGCGCGGTCGCGCTGTCCCTGGATGCGCGCGTCAAGGGCCGTTGCAAGATGCGTTGCTCGGCCATCCTTTCCGGAGACAATAGCGCGGCCGATCTTCTCGCGACCGTCATGGTCGTGGGGGTCGAGCCCACGCCTGCTCCGCAGGCCGTCGGCTCGCGACGCCGCCTCCACCCGCCGTTGTCGCTCAGCCATCAGGCGACGCTCTTCTCGGCGTGCACGGGCCTGGGCACCCACGGCCGCAGCCATCTCGCGTTCCCGCTGCTCAGAGGCTTGGGTATAGCCGCCCGGTCGCAGACGGACCTCCCCTCCCTCGAAGGAGACGCACCTCCCGGCCAGCGCGTCGAGAAGGTCGCGGTCGTGCGAGATGAGGATCCCCACGCCGTTAAAGGAGCGCAGGGCGAGAAGGACCGCCTTCCGGGTGGGTGCGTCCAGGTGGTTCGTGGGCTCGTCCATCACCAGGACGTCGGGACGCGACCAAAGCGCCACCGCGACCCGAAGGCGCTTCTGCTGACCAGAGGAAAGCTCGTCGAAGCGCCACGCCCAGTCGTCGCCGATGCCCAGCGCATCGCGCAGGCGAAGGGCGTCGCGGTCCCAGGCGGCAGCAAAGTCGAGAAGGGCAGTAGGGGCAAGAGCACTGTCCTGCTCGCAGTAGGCGGCAACCAAGCCGGCGGGCCCCACGCTCCCCGCCGTGGGACGCAGCAGCCCCGCGGCGATTCGGGCAAGCGTGGACTTGCCGCAGCCGTTGTCGCCAATGATGCCGGTCCAGCCGGTAGGAAGGCTCAGCGTGACGCCGTGGAGCACCTCGCGCGGACTCCCGGCATAGGTGTAGTGGATGTTCGAAAGGTTGAGTTGCATATGGACCTCGCAGACGCAGGGCCAGCGCATGGCGCCGGCAGTGGGCACGTACTTCTCGCCCGATTGGGCTGCGTCTAGTTGCGCAAGGTCCTCTCCCGTCTCTCGGGCGGCTTGCCAAAGGCCGACCCCGTCTGTGATGCAACGGATGCCAGCCTAGACGAGAGGCGCCGCGAATGCAAGGCGGTTCTCGTCCGTTGGTTCCCGCCTGTTGGTTCCCGTCTGTCAAGGAATCGCCCTCCGGCGAGAAAACGGCGCCGGAGCTGGGGTTCCCGACGGGATTCCGTACGAGATGCGCCTTCCGGCGCCAAAATGACGCCGGAGCGAAGGTTCCGTACGTCATTGCTGCGGCAATGCGCCCTCCGGCGAGAAAACGGCGCCGGAGCTGGGGTTCCCGACGGGATTCCGTACGAGAAGGGCCCTCCGGCGTCGAAATGACGCCGGAGCGGAGCCTTCGTACGCAATCGCCGCGAAATACGCGTCCCCGGCGTCACACGCACCTGCGTGCTACGCTCAACTTGCTACGACCAACAGAGAGGACGCGCATGTCAGACGAGAAGCACCCAACCACCGAGGGGGCGACGGCCGAGGACCTCGAGACCTCGGAGCGCCTCATCGACTTCATCCACCGCTGCCCCAGCATGTTCCACACGGCGGCGACCATCAGCGCCCGCCTCGACCAGGCTGGGTTCACGCGCCTGCCCGAGGGCGACGCCTGGGACGTCAAGCCCGGCGGCTCGTACTACACCACCCGCAACGGCTCCAGCGTCATCGCCTTCCGCGTTGGCGAGGACGCCCTCGACCCAAGCACCTACCACTACCAGATGACGGCCGCACACTCGGACTCCCCCACCTACAAGGTGAAGTCCGTGCCCGTGCTCGAGGGGCCCGAGGGCTACCTGCGCCTCGACGTCGAGGGCTACGGCGGAATGATCGACTACACGTGGCTCGACAAGCCGCTCTCGCTGGCGGGCCGCGTCCTGGTGCGCACGGCCGCAGGCATCGAGAGCCGCCTCTTCGCTCCCGACCGCGACCTGCTCCTCATCCCCAGCGTGGCCATCCACCTCAACCGCTCCGTGAACGACGGCAAGGCGTTCAACAAGGTCGTCGACCTCTGCCCGCTCTTCTCGGCAGGCCGCCTGAGCAAGGAGGACTTCGACCGCATGGTCGCCGAGGGCGTGGGCGCCAAGCCCGAGGACGTCCTGGCGCGCGACCTCTTCCTCGTGAACCGCGAGCGCCCCTGCGTCTGGGGCATGGCAGACGAGTTTGTCTCGTCCCCCAAGCTCGACGACCTCCAGTGCGCGTTTGCCTCGCTCGAGGCGTTTGTCGCCGAGAAGAACCGCCGCTGCGTGACCGTCTACGCGTGCTTTGACAACGAGGAGGTTGGCTCCAACACCAAGCAGGGGGCCATGTCCACGCTGCTCCACGACACGCTGGTGCGTGCCAACGCCGCGCTGGGTATGGGCGAGGAGGACTACCTGCGTGCCCTCTCGCGCTCCTTCCTCGTGAGCTGCGACAACGCCCACGCGCTGCACCCCAACCACCCGGACCTCTACGACGCTGTAAACCGCTGCCACCTCAACGGCGGACCGGTGGTGAAGGAGGCGGCCAACCAGAAGTACACGACCGACGCCTTCAGCCGCGCCGTCTTTGTAGCGCTGTGCGAGCGAGCCGGCGTGCCGCACCAGACCTTTGCCAACCGCTCCGACATGGCCGGCGGCTCTACGCTGGGCAACCTCTCGAACACGCAGGTGAGCGTGCACGCCGTTGACATCGGCCTGCCGCAGCTGGCCATGCACTCCAACTACGAGACCACGGGAACGCGCGACACCGCGTGGACCATTCGTGCGTTACGCGAGTTCTTCTCGGCCAATCTGAGAATCACCGGCGCCGAGCGGGTAGAGATGGACTAGCGAGCATTCGTTTGGACGGCGCCGACGCTTCCCCCTGGGAGGGCTGGCGCCGTCCCCAAGGAACCAGGAGGCTTTGTCATGTGCACGGCAATCAGGTTCACGGACGACAAGGGACAGATGTACCTCGCGCGCAACCTTGACTGGAGCTGTGGGTACGGCGAGCGCGTGGTGGTGACGCCGCGCGGCTTCAAGCCCAACTCCCCCTTTGGCGCCGTAAGCGGGATGCGCGAGCCGGTGATTGGCATGGGCATCGTCGAGGAGGGCATGCCGCTCTACTTTGACTGCGCCAACGCCTCCGGTCTGGGTGTTGCGGGCCTCAACTTCCCCGGCTACGCGCAGTACGCCGACGCGCCCGTGGAGGGCAAGACCAACGTGGCAGCCTACGAGTTCCCGCTGTGGGTCGTCGCCAACTTCACTACCGTCGACGAGGTCGAGCGCGCCCTTGATGACCTGGTGATTGTTGGCAAGCCCATCAACGACAAGTACCCGGTGTCGCTGCTTCACTGGATCATTGGCGACGCCACACGCAGCATCGTGGTCGAGCAGACCGCGCAGGGCATGGAGGTCTACCACGACGACGTGGATGTTCTCGCCAACCAGCCCGGCTTTGCGTGGCACCACGAGAACCTTCGCAACTACATGAACGTCACCAACGAGATTCCCCAGAACGTGGTGTGGGACAAGGCCGAGCTTCTCCCCTACGGCTCTGGCGCGGGCATGCGCGGGATCCCCGGCGACTACTACTCCACCTCGCGCTTTGTGCGCGTTGCCTACCTCAACTCGCACTATCCGGTGCAGTCGGGCGAGAAGGCCAACGTGAGCCGCATGTTCCACGAGCTTGAGGGCGTCGCGATGATCGACGGCGCCGCGCGCATGACCAACGGCGAGTTTGAGCGCACCGTCTACACCGGTGGCTACTCTGCGGCCACGCGCACGTATTACTTCAACACCTACGAGGACCCCGCGATTCGCAGCGTGTCGATGGACGACTGCGACACCGAGGGCACCGAGCTGGTGCAGGTGGCCGACCCGAGGGCGTAGTCCGGGGCGTTTGGGCTTCCTCCTGGCTGGTGCCTGGTGGCGCCTCGGCTTTGCCGGGGCGCCATTTTTGTTGCTGGCGCTCGTCGCCGCGGCAGGTTCTTGATGGGGGGTTCTCGGCGGTACGGCCTCCTCGGCGCCCTGCCTCTCTCGGCGCCCCGCCCTTCTCGGCACCCTGCCCCTTCTCGGCGCCCAGCCCCTCTCGGCGCCCTGTCCCTCCTCGGCGCCCAGCGGCCCCTCCGAGCGATCCGCCCCCTCCCGCGGGATTTCGCCATTTAGAATAATTCCGGACGTTTAGGCGGTTCTAAACGTCCGAAAAGCGCGCCATTACTTTAAAGACGCGACTTCTCGCCATTTAGACCCAGCTAAACGTCCGGAATCCGCGGAACAGCTCGACATCGGCCGAGACGCCCCTTCTCCTCAGCGATAGATCATCACGAGCTCCAACCAAGTCAATTGTGTTCAATTGGTTGCGTTCAATTAATGCCCCGGAATCGGCTGCTCGCCGCGCCATACTGGAAACGTCATCAACGACACCAGGCGACGCCTGGGGAAGGGAGCCATCATGGCATCCGAGAACACCACCAACTACCACGACTTTTCCGTCACCGCGCAGGACGGCAGCACCGTGCCCCTCAGCTCCTACGCGGGCAAGGTCCTGCTCGTCGTGAACACGGCCACCGGCTGCGGCTTCACCCCACAGTACGAGGACCTCGAGCGCATCTACGCCGCCCACCACGACCAGGGCCTCGAGATCCTGGACTTCCCGTGCAACCAGTTCGCCGGCCAGGCACCCGAGTCCGACGACGAGATCAACCAGTTCTGCTCGCTGAAGTTCGACACCAAGTTCCCCCGCTTCAAGAAGCTCGATGTGAACGGCGACACCGCCGACCCCCTCTTTGCCGCGCTTGCCACCGAGCGCCCCTTCCAGGGCTTTGGCGGCGGCCTCAAGGCTGCGGCGCTTGACAAGTTCGCAAAGGCCAACAACAAGAAGTTCGGCGAGAAGGCCTACATCATGTGGAACTTCACCAAGTTCCTCATCGACCGTGACGGCCACCTCGTGGCCCGCTTCGAGCCCACCACCGACATGGCCGAGGTCGAGCGCGCGATTGAGGCGCAGCTCTAGTGGCGGCGGAGCCGCTGTCGCAGACATCGAACCACGAGGCCCCCTCCGGAACGGAGGGGGCCTCCGCTGTGGATGCCCTGCGACTCGACAACCAGCTGTGCTTTCCGCTCTATGCCTGCTCTAAGGAGGTCGTGCGCAGCTACCAGCCCCTCCTTGGCCCTCTCGGCCTCACCTACACGCAGTATCTCTGCATGATGGTGCTCTGGGAGGAAGGCACCGCGACCGTGAGCCATCTCGGCGAGCGGCTCTACCTTGACTCGGGCACGCTCACGCCGGTCTTGAAGAAGCTCGAGGAGCGTGGCTACGTCACGCGCGAGAGGAGCGCCGCCGACGCCCGCGTGCTCGAGGTGAGCCTCACGCCCGATGGCCGAGCGCTCCAAGGCCGCGCCGCCTCCGTCCCGCAAAGGATGGCCTGCCACGTTCCCCTCACGGCCGAGGAGGCCGCGGAGCTCAGGCGACTCCTGGCAAAGGTGCTCGTAGGCGTGCGCGAGGGCGAGTGATTGGGCGTCCACCCCGTTGGACTTTGGAAGGAAGCAACCGTACATGAGTCTCATGCAGGATAAGGAAAGCTCAGACGAGAAGGTCCCCTCGCCCATCCCCACAACCGCACGCGAGAAGACCATCGTCCGCACCAGCATTCTGGGCATCGTGGCCAACGTGCTTCTCGCCGCGTTCAAGGCGGTCGTGGGCGTGGTCTCGAACTCCATCGCCATCACCCTCGACGCGGTGAACAACCTCTCCGACGCGCTCTCCTCGGTCATCACGATCGTGGGCACCAAGCTCGCGGGGCGCGCGCCAGACAAGCGCCACCCCATGGGCTACGGACGCATCGAGTACCTCACGGCCATGATCATCTCGGCGATCGTGCTCTACGCCGGCATCACGGCGGGCGTGGAGTCGGTGCAGAAGATCGTCTCGCCCGAGACGCCCGACTACTCGGCCGCCGCGCTGGTGGTCGTCGCCGCTGGCGTGGTTGCCAAGGTGCTTCTCGGCCGCCACGTGCAGTCCGTTGGCAGGCGCGTGAACGCCGACTCGCTCGTGGCCTCTGGGCAGGACGCGCTCTCCGACGCCGTGCTCTCCGTCTCCACGCTGGGCGCCGCCATCGTCTACCTAGTGTGGGGCGTGTCGCTTGAGGCCTGGGTTGGCGCGGTCATCTCCGCGTTCATCGTGAAGGCCGGCCTCGAGATGCTCTCGCAGACGCTCAGCCAGATCCTGGGCGAGCGCGTGAGCCCGGAGCTTGCCGAGAAGATCAGGGGCATCGTCGCCGAGGAACCCGGCGTGCTGGGCGTCTATGACCTCGTGCTTCACAACTACGGACCCGAGCGCCTGGTTGGGTCCCTGCACGTCGAGGTTGCCGACACGACCTCGGCCGAGGAGATCGACGAGCTCACCCGCCACGCGGAGGAGCGCGTGTTCGCTGCCACGGAGGGCAGGGTCATTCTCGTCGCCGTTGGCATCTATTCGAGAAACACCAGCTCAGAGGTGTCTGACATGCGCAAGTGCGTCAAGCGCATCGTGATGTCGCACGACCACGTGCTGCAGTTCCACGGATTCCACGTGGACGGGGGCCGCCATCTGCTCGAGTTCGACGTGATCATCGCCTTCGAGGCGCCCGACCGCCAGGGCGAGTATCGCCAGATCGTGCACGAGGTCGAGGAGGCCTACCCCGGCTACACCGTGCGCGCCACGCTCGACAGCGACATGACGGACTAGCGTCTCTCTTTTTGGCGTCATTCTCCGCGATGGCGCTCCAAGCTCACGCACGAGAAGGGCCCCGGACGACGACTGCCGTCCGGGGCCCTTTCAACGAGGCAAAGGGAGTTTCCTTTGCCCTATCGGGCGATGTTGTAGAACGCGGAGCGGCCGGCGTACTCGGCGGAGTCACCCAGCTCCTCCTCGATGCGGAGCAGCTGGTTGTACTTGGCAACGCGGTCAGAGCGGGCGGGGGCACCGGTCTTGATCTGGCCCGCGTTGGTGGCGACGGCAAGGTCGGCGATCGTGGTGTCCTCGGTCTCGCCCGAGCGGTGCGAGACGATCGTGGCGTAGCGGGCACGCTGTGCGGTCTGCATGGCCTCGAGGGTCTCGGTGAGGGTCCCGATCTGGTTGACCTTCACGAGCAGCGCGTTTGCAGCGCCCAGCTCGATGCCGCGGCGCAGGCGCGCGGTGTTGGTGACAAAGAGGTCGTCGCCCACGAGCTGCACGCGGGAGCCGAGGCGCGCGGTGAGCTGACGCCAGCCGTCCCAGTCCTCCTCGGCAAGGCCGTCCTCGATGGAGATGATGGGGTAGGACGAGACGAGCTTGTCCCAGTAGTCGACCATCTGCGCGCTGGTGAGCGTGCGGCCCTCGCCCTTGAGGACGTAGGTGCCGGTAGCCGCATCGTAGAGTTCGCTCGTGGCAGGGTCCATGGCAAAGACGAAGTCCTCGCCGGGCTTGAAGCCGGCCTTCTCGACGGCCTTCATGAGGTACTCGAAGGGCTCGGCGTTGGTCTTGAGGTCGGGCGCGAAGCCGCCCTCGTCACCCACGCCGGTAGAGAGGCCCGCGTCCTTGAGGACGCCCTTCAGCGTGTGGTAGACCTCGGCCGACCAGCGAAGCGCGGTGTGGAAGTTGGGCGCACCGACGGGCATGATCATGAACTCCTGGAAGTCCACGTTGTTGTCGGCATGAACGCCGCCGTTGAGGATGTTCATCATGGGCGTGGGCAGCGTGTGGGCGTTGGGACCGCCAAGGTAGGCGTAGAGGGGCAGGCCCGCAGACTGTGCGGCCGCGCGGGCGGTGGCAAGGCTCACGCCCAGGATGGCGTTGGCACCTAGCTTGCCCTTGTTCGGCGTGCCGTCGGCGGCGATGAGGGCCGCGTCAACGGCGCGCTGGTTGCGGGCATCGAGGCCCAGAACGGCCTCGCGCGCCTCGTTGTTCACGTGGGCGACGGCCTTCTCGACGCCCTTGCCCTGGTAGCGGGCGGCGTCGCCGTCGCGAAGCTCAACGGCCTCGAACTCGCCGGTGGAAGCGCCGGAGGGGACGATTGCCCTGCCGAAGCTGCCGTCGGCGAGAGTGACCTCCGCCTCGACCGTGGGGTTGCCGCGGGAGTCGAGGACCTCGCGCGCGTGGACCTTCTCGATAGTGCTCATGACGTGCCACCTTTCACGTGGTTGCCGACGCGCGGTCGCTGGGTTTCCAGCGGAAAGGGACGCGCCGACTCCAATGTTTGCCGTTTCTTACTAAGGGCGATATACCCAAGTGCTACTTCGGATATCACATTAATTCTCGCAGATGAGAAAAACCGGATGCGCGGGAGTGGTGCGACGAGAAATGAAGGCGCGCCGCCGACGCAAGGATTGGGGAACGTCGGCGGCGCTTGTGCGTGCCGATTGGCCCGGGGAGAGGGTCCGAGCACTTCGGCGGGGTTAAACGAATCGAACGGATACGCGGTCTTTCTCGCGGTACTGCAGTGCTGCAGGTGTTAACCTCCTTTAACTATCGATAATAGTACACCAAGGTTAACTATTTGTGCGCGAGAAATCTGGGATAGCTCATTTTTTGTGGTTCCCCGTGGACGGTTCAGACGTGTTTCTCGGCGAGAAACACCTTTCAGGGAATCACGAGCGAGAACCTACCTCGGCGTCATTTCGACGCCGAAGCGCAGGTAACAGCAGGAAGCAAGGACATAGCCCTCGCTCGTGCGTCATTTTCTCGCCGGAGGGAACATCTCGTACGGCATCTCGTCAGAAACCCCCGTACCGGCGCCATTTTCTCGCCGGAAGGCCCGTCTCGTACGGGTTCCCGTCCGGAACCCCCGTGCCGGCGTCGATTTCTCGCCGGAAGGCCAACCTCATACGGAATCCCGTCAGAAACCCTTGTTCGGGCGTCATTTTCTCGCCAAAGGGCTTATCCTCGCGACAACGACGTACACGCCCCCCGCTCCGGCGTCATCTCGACGCCGGAGCGCAGAAGTACGGCAACCCTTACAGCACCTAGCACCAGACCTTCTCGGCAATCTCTCTCACCAGGCGCACCTTTGCCCACTGCTCGTCCTCGGTGAGCTTGTTGCCGATCTCGCATGACGCAAAACCGCACTGCGGCGAGAGGCACAGGTTCTCGAGCGGCACGTACTTCTCGGCCTCGCGAATGCGGGCAATCACGGACTCGGGGTCCTCCAGCGCAGCGGACTTGGTGGTCACCAACCCCAGTACGACCTTCTTGCCCGCGGGCACCTTGGCCAGCGGTTCGAACCCGCCCGAACGCGCGTCGTCAAACTCCAGGAAGAAGGCGTCGACATTCTCGCGGGCGAGAAGGAAGTCCGCCACGTCGTCGTAGCCGCCCTCGCAGGCCCAGGTGGAGTGGAAGTTGCCACGGCACACGTGCGTGTTCACCGTGAGGTCGGCGGGGTGCCCCTCCAGCGCGCGGTTGTTGACGTCGAGCAGCGCCTCCTTCACGCGCTCGAGGCCGGCGGCATCCGTCCCAAAGTACTGCTCGTCATGCGGGTCAACGACCAGGCCCCACGAGCAGTCGTCAAACTGCAGGTTGCGGCAACCGGCGGCATACACGTCGGCGATGAACGCACGATACGCGGCAACGACGTCATCTGCCAGCTCCTTCTCGCTTGCGTAGTACTTTTTCGTGACCTCCCAGCTAAGGGGCATCGCAAACTGCTCGAAGAACTGTGCGGGCGCCGGGATGGTGAGCTTGGCCACGCACTTCTCGTCCTCGAGGGCCTGCACAAAGCGGAAGTGCTCGATAAACGGGTGGCCTCCTCGGTAGGCAACCTTGCCGGTGAGGAAGGTGTCATCGATCTTTGCGGCCTCGTCGTGGAAGGGCAGGCCGGTCTCGGTGGGCTTGTGGGCCACGCCGTCAAACGCCCACATGAAGTCGAGGTGCCAGGTCTCGCGGCGGAACTCGCCGTCGGTGATCACGCCCAGGCCAGCGGCCTTCTCCTTTGCCACCAGGTCGCGGATGCACTTGTCCTCGACGGCCGAAAGCTGCTCGGCCGAGATGCGTCCGGCCTTCCAGTCGACGCGGGCCTGCTTCAGGCGGGCGGGCCGCAGGAAGCTGCCAACCACGTCAAAGCGGTGTGGGGTCTTCTTGTCGTATGCGATGCTCATGGGGCTGCCTTTCTCTTGTCGTTGACAAGAGCCATGGTGCCTCTCGCGAGAGCCCAAAGGAACTATCGATACGCTATTGCCTGCCATAGCCAGAGGCTATGTACTTCTCAACATAGGAACTCAGGTGTTCGAGGTAGCGCTCCGCCATGGGCGAGAGGGGCCGGCGAGGCTGGTGGATGTAGCCCAGCTCCCTCACGCCACCGTCCTCGAGCGGAACTGACACGATGTTCTCGCCATTCAGGTCCACGCTCAGGATGCCCGAGGAGATGGTGTAGCCATCGAGGCCGATGAGCAGGTTGAAGAGCGTCGCGCGGTCCGTTACCACCACGGCCTTGTCCACCTGCTCGGTGATGTGGGGCTCCTCCGCAAAGAAGAACGAGTTGCGCGAGCCCTGGTCGTACGAGAGCCGCGGGTACGGCGCCAGGTCCGCCAGCGTCACGGAGTCGCGTTTGGCCAGCGGGTTGTCCCTGCTCACAAAGACGTGCTCGCGCGCCTCGAAGAGCGGCTCGAAGCGCAGCTCGGCGTCGCGGATGGCACTAGTGATGACCTCTCGGTTGAAGTCGTTGCGGTAAAGGACACCCAGCTCGGAGCGCTGCAGGCGCACGTCTTCGATGGTGCCAAAGGTGGTTCCCTCGCGCAGGCTGAACTCGTAGCGGCTCTCGCCGTGCTCGCGCACCAGCTCGGCAAAGGCGTTGACCACAAAGGCGTAGTGCTGGCTCGAGACGCCAAAGACGCGGCGCGGTGGCGTGCCGTGCTTGTACTGGGCTTCGAGGAGGTCAGCCTGCTCGACGACCTGCCGCGCGTACGAGAGGAACCGCGTTCCGTCTTCGGTGGGCACGACGCCCTTGCTGGAGCGCTCGAAGATGGCGATGCCCATCTCGGACTCAAGCTCGGAGATGGCCTTCGAGAGCGATGGCTGCGCGATGAAGAGACGCTGCGATGCGGCGGTAATTGATCCGGCCGTTGCGACCTCAACTACGTAGCGAAGCTGCTGGAGTGTCATGGCTGTGCTCCCCTCCCCGAGTTGGCGCCAGAAGCGCGACGCACGTCGACCGATGGTACCTGACAAGCAGCGTCTACGGAAACGCAGCCTGCGTTTGCCGAAAAGTGCACACGATTCCAAGTCGCGTGAGACGTACTAGGCCGAGCACCCTGATGCTGGCACCGAAACTGCGCGCCCTGCGGAACAAGATAGCCAGGCGGAGGCCGTCAGCAACTCGAATCTGCATCGAAACGCCTCCCGTTACACTGTTTTTCGCACTTGTGCATCGAACTGGCCTTCGTTACACGAGGTTCTGGGAGGAGTCCAAGTAGCAGCTGTCATATCTTGTAGCAGTAAACCATTTTTACACTATATGTAGTATGTATGAGGTACCTGATACTTGAGGGGTTCTCGAAACCTCATGTAACGAAGGCGAGTTCGGCGCAACGAGCCGTAGATTAGTGTAACGAAGGGCGTTTCGATGCAATCCGAGCAGAAGCCCCAAAACGGAGGCCAAGAAGAGCGCGCCTAGCGAGTCGCTCGCTGCCGTCGCTCCAGAACGCTGGGGCAGGGTGTGTACAGGTCCAAAGGCCCGCCCCCTGGCTAAACAATCCTGCGTTATGCCTTCTGTGAATGGCGTCCAATTGTCTACTCCCACGACTAGAACGCTGACGTCAGAGCATAATGGTAATGACTACTAATAACTGACACGCACCGCCTCTGGTGGCGCACTCCAACACACGGAGGTTGGCATGAACATTCAGGAAGAGCTGACAAAGCAATTTGGAGCCGAGAAGACTGGCGGCCACGGAGGCCTCGAGATTCTCAAGCACATCGGACCCGGCCTCTTGGTAACCGTGGGCTTCATCGACCCAGGCAACTGGGCATCGAACATGGCGGCTGGCTCGCAGTTTGGCTACTCGCTCCTGTGGGTGGTGACGCTTTCGACCCTGATGCTCATTCTGCTGCAGCACAATGCCGCTCACCTTGGAATCGCCACCGGCGAGTGCCTGGCCGAAGCAACACACAAGCATTTCCCGCGCTGGCTCGGCACGGCAATTCTTGCCACCGCGTACGCCGCGACCGTCGCCACGGCAATGGCCGAGGTCCTCGGCGGGGCAATCGCACTCCAGATGCTCTTTGGCCTGCCGGTTCGCATAGGCAGCATCATCGTTGGTGTCTTCTCGGTCGCCATGCTGGCAACCAACTCGTACAGGCGCATCGAACGCTGGATCATTGCGTTCGTCTCGCTCATCGGGCTTGCGTTCCTGGCCGAGCTGGCACTCGTGAACGTCGACTGGCCACGAGCGGCTGTCTCCTGGGTTGTACCAAGCTTTCCCGCAGGCTCGGCGGCAATCGTGATGAGCGTGCTGGGCGCCGTGGTCATGCCGCACAACCTGTTCCTGCACTCTGAGGTCATCCAGAGCGTCCACTACGAGGAGCAGGGCGAGAAGGTCATCCGCGAGCGCCTGCGCTACGAGCTCTTCGACACGCTCTTCTCGATGGGCGTGGGCTGGGCGATAAACTCCGCCATGGTGATCCTTGCGGCCACGACGTTCTTCACCCAGGGCGTTGTCGTAGACGACCTCGCCACCGCAGCGGCGACGCTCTCCCCCATCCTGGGCTCGGCGGCAACGTTCATCTTTGCTGTGGCGCTGCTGCTGGCAGGGCTTTCTTCCTCAGTCACGGCAGGCATGGCGGCAGGCACCATCAGCGCGGGCATGTTCGGCGAGGAGTACGACATCCACGACCGTCACTCCTCCGTGGGCGTGGCCCTGTGCATGGGCGTGGCGACCCTGGCCTGTCTGCTGATTCGCGACACGTTCCAGGGGCTGGTGCTCTCGCAGGCGCTGCTCTCGCTGCAACTCCCCATCACCATCTTCACGCAGATTCACCTGACCAGCTCCAAGCGCGTGATGGGACGTTACGCCAACTCGCGGCTCACGAACGCGCTGCTGCTCGCAACGGGTATCGTGGTAACTGCAATCAACGCGGTCTCACTCGTGGGTTAGGGGCTTCATGGAAACTGTCGCCATAGCCGCCGTCTGTCTGGCGGTAGCAGGCCAGGCGTGGTTCTGGTACCTCCACGCGCACGAGCAGCGCAGCCTCTGGTACGGACTGTCGTTCATTTTTGCGGCCGGGACGGCCATCATTGCCATCGAGGTGCTGCTTCTACAGGCGCTCTCGCTCGAGAGCCACCCCACCGCCGAGCGGATAAACCTCGTGGTCATTGGTGCTATGGCAATCGCACTCCTTGCCTTCCCCATTGCCCTGGTGGCAACCCTCGTCGTCTCCGGCATCCGGCTCATCCGACGCGAAGGCGCAAACCCACGCAACATGCTCTCACTTGGACTGGGAATCCTCATGGTTGCCTATGTGATCGTCTGGCCGCAGGTACGCAGCGCTCTCACCAGCGTGCCCGTGCTCGGCTACGCACTTGACCTGGTCTTTGGCTTTGCGGCAATACTCTTGGGCATCGCGGGCGTGGCGTTCACGCTCTACACCATAAGTGGGCTTGCCGCGCAGATTCCGCACCGACACCGCCACTACCAGCGAATCGTCGTGCTTGGCTCCGGGCTTCTGCCCAATGGATCGGTGACGCCGCTCCTTGCCCACCGGGTGGAGCGCGGAGTAGAGATGTGGCGCAGAAACCCTGGCTCAACCCTGCTCATGTCCGGCGGCCAGGGCACCGACGAGGCTCAGCCGGAGTCGCACGCCATGCGTGCATACGCTGAGTCGCTCGGGGTCCCATCGAAGGCAATCCTTGTAGAGGACAAGTCCACCAACACGATGGAGAACCTGCGCTTTAGTGCCCGGCTGCTGGAAGAGAAGGACGCAGGCGAGAAGGACGCCGGCACGGGTAACCACCCCGATCGCATCCTCGTTGTGACGGATGACTACCACGTCTTCCGGGCGTTGCTCATCACTCGTGAGCTGGGCGTTCCCGCAGACGGCGTTGGCTCGCACGTACGGCTGTACTTCTCGCTCAACGCGCTGGTCCGCGAATGGGTCGCATACGTCTCGCTGCGTCGGGGCTTCTACACCAAGCTTGCCATCGCGCTGCTGGTAATCTACCTGATTGCGGCGAGCTTCAACGCGGCGCTTGCGCCGATGCGTTAGAGCGACGCCGGCGGGCTTTACCCCCGCTGACGCCGCCTGTGCACGCGGTGCACCACCACGTCGACGGCGACGCCCGCCAGCGCAACGGCAACCACCACAACCGCCCACTCACGCGCGCCCCAGTGGCGCTCCGTGACGGCCGCCTGCTCGTTCGCCTCTTCCGGCACGTAGTCCGTTCGCTCGCAGTGCACCAGCAGCCGGTGGTCGTTCACGCCATATGGCGTGCAGGTGACAAGCGTGAGCAGGTCCTCCCCCGGCGCGATCGCCAGTGACGAGGTCTCGTCCGGCCAGACCACCTCGGAGGAGACCACGCGGTAGGCGTACACGTCGCCCATGGTGTGCAGCAACACCAGGTCGCCGGGTTCAAGCTGCCGGATGTCGTCGAACATGCGGAGGTTTCGCATACCGGAGTGCGCCGTGATCACGCAGTGGGTCGACTCCCCGCCCACGGGCAGGCTCGTCCCCTCTACGTGCCCGACGCCCGCCATGAGCGCAGCGTCGCTATTGATGAGGGCGTAAACCGCCTTGTAGAACTTGGCCGCAATGATGTCGTTGTACGTTAGGCCAGACGCAGTGGTCCCACCTCTAAAGTACAGGGAAAAGACTTGCTGCATGAATTCAACGAGCTTCTGGTAATTCTCAGAGCTTGAATCCTTGCTGCTCTCATAGGTAAAGACGGTGTCCCCTAGGATATTTGGATAGTCGCTCCTCAGGTTGTCCGGGGCCTGCAGGGCATCATTGAATTCCTGGAGCGTTGCCCGTGGCGTACCAGAGACTACCTTATAAAGGTTAAGCCCGTTATAGTTATAGCCCGCATAGAGGAGTGCCTCCAGTTTGTGCATGCAGGCTTTATACTCCTCTTTCGAATTAAAGCTAGCCTCAGTGAGATAGCCCTGCGTATAGTCTGGAACAGTGGGTATTTCTTTCGTAGCATGCGGCCAGTGGGCCTTGTTGTTCATGCAATACAGGATGATCCTGGTGCTCGACGTGTCATTGGGCGTGCTGTACACAGAGTGGATGCCCGTATTAGTGTCGTAGTAGATCTTCTCTGTCACCGTCGTGTCCCCAGACGCTACCGCCACAGCGGTGGCCTCGTCGGCCTGAAGCGCTGCGAGAAGTCCCTGGGCCCCGCTCGTCTCGGAAGAAGACGCCATTCCGTTTGAGAGAAGCGTCGTGGTAGTCGTTGATGTGTCTTCGCTGGTACTGCTCGCACCGGACTCGCTCGTACCCGAGTCCGAGCCAGCGGCCCCGCTTGCCTCCCCCGTTGTTAGCGTGGTGCCGGCAGCGTTGGGCGCGCCCGTCTCGGTAGTTGAAGATGTTGTGCCCGACGAAGCATTGTCTGTCGTCGCGCTATCCGCGAGTGCCCCTGCAGGCAAAAGACAAAGCGCGAGCGCAAGCCCCACGACCGCCATTAAGGCAAGCGCAGGTAGATAGGCGCGTCTCGTGTTTCTCATGTACGCTCCATCAGATAGCTTTGTTACATATTTGGTAGCATTACACGTTACATCGCACTATAGGTGAAGCAACCAAACATGGCGCCGACAATTCCAGCTTTTTTCGAGGTTTTGGCACGCAAACTTGACACGAATGCGGGCGTCTCGAAGCCGTGAGACGCCCGCATTGCTCTCTCGCCTGCCTACCCCACAAGCGAGAGGATCTCGGAGAGCCCCTTCTTGCCAAAGCTCACGCGCTCGCCCGTACCGTCGTCCACCACAAGGCACGGGACGCTCATCACGTCGTAGCGCTCACGCAGCGCCGGGAAACGGTTGACGTCGTAGACGTCGGCCGTGACCAGCGGGTTGTTTGCGGCAATGCGCTGACACGCCACCACGACGTCGGGACACATGGTGCACGAGAGTCCCACGAGCACGCGCATGCCCACCGGACGGTCGATGCTCGCGATGGTATCGCGGTCCTCGTTGGCGATGGGCTGGCCGGGACCGGACGCGTTGTAGAGGCCAAGCACAAAGGACGTGAACTCGTGCCCGCCGGGAACGCCGTGGAAGCGCATGCCCGTCGACGTGCCGTCGGTCCGAACGACCTCAACAAAGGGCAGCTCAGTAGGGTCGTCGGTGGTGACGCTCGCCTCCTCCACGGCGAGAAGGTCCGTCTGCGCGGCGAGCGCCTCCATGTAGGAGCGCAGCTCCGTTGAGACGTCACCGCCATCGAGGTGCAGGCGCAGCGCCAGCGGGCTCTGCATGCGCGAGAAGACCGCCTGGAGCTGGGCCGCCATGGCGTCGTCGATGGGAGAGCCGGGCGTGCTGGCAGCCGCCACGGGCGCCGCAGCCGCAGGCTTCTCGGCCACGTCGCGCGTACGGCTGGCGGGCTGCGCGGGCACGATGCCTGTGTGCTCGCGAGCGGCCTTGAGGTAGCGCTCCATCTCGATGGCCGTGGCCGCGCCCTCGCCCACGGCGGTGGCGACCTGGCGCAGGCGCTTCTGACACACGTCGCCTGCGGCGAAGAGGCCGTCGGCGCTCGTCATCTGGCGGTCGTCCGTAATCACGTAGCCCTGCGGATCGAGCTCGGCCACGCCCGCCACCAGCGAGGTTGCCGGTGCGTAGCCCACAAAGACAAAGACGCCCACGGGGCCGCCGTCTGCCGAGGAAAACTCGTGCTCCTCGCCCGTGGCGCGGTCGAGCCAGCGGACGCCCCGCACCACGGAGTCGCCCTCCACGGACAGGAGCTGCGCGTTTGTCCGCACCGTGGTTTTCTCGTTGGCATAGGCCTCGTCGGCTGTGGCCTTGGCGCAGGTGAAGTCGTCGGTGTAGACCAGGATGGTCACGTGCGAGGCGTACGTAGTGAGAAAGACCGCCTCCTCTGCCGCGGCAAAGCCGCCACCCACCACAAAGACCTCGCGCCCGGTGAAGAACTCACCGTCGCAGGTGGCGCAGTACGCCACGCCGTGGCCGCGGAAGCTCTCCTCGCCCTCGAAGCCGGCGCTTCTCGGCGAGGCGCCCGTGGCGAGAAGAACCGCCAGGCAGCGGATGTCGCCGCGCGAGGTGTGCACCACCTTGACGTCTGCCGCGAGGTCGAGCGACTCCACCGTTGCAAGCAGCATCTCTGCGCCAAAGGCCTCCGCCTGGCGACGCATGGTGTCCGTGAGCTGCTCGCCGCTGGCGCTGAGCACGCCGGGGTAGTTCACGACCTCCGAGGTGATGGTGATCTGGCCGCCAAAGTGCTCGCGCTCGACAACCAGCACGCGATAGCGGGCGCGAGCGAGGTACAGCGCAGCCGTGAGCCCGGCCGGGCCGCCGCCAATCACCACCGCGTCGTAGACGTTCTCGACGTTCTTGTCGTTGCCGTTCTCGCTCATCTCTTTCCTCCCCCGCCGCGCGCGGCGAGTCGAAGGGCCCGCCGAAACTGCCGACGGGCCCCTAAGCTTGTGGTTTGTCTTGCTCGCCAGGGCTCTTCCTACAGCTGGCCAACGAGGTCAAGCGACGGCTTGAGGGCCTCGGCGCCCGGCTGCCACTTGGCGGGGCACACCTGGTCGCCGTGCTCGCGCACGAACTTGGCGGCCTGGACCAGGCGCAGGAGCTCCTTGGCGTTGCGGCCGATGCCGCCGGCGGTGACCTCGTAGACCTGAATCCTGCCGTCGGGGTCAACGATGAAGGCGCCACGCTCGGCAAGGCCGTCGGCGGGGATCAGGACCTCGAAGTCCTCGGCGAGGACGTGAGCGGGGTCTGCGAGCATGGGGTAGGTCACCTTTGCGATGCGCTCGGACTCGTCATGCCAGGCCTTGTGGACAAAGTGGGTGTCGCAGGACACGGAGTAGACCTCGCAGCCCTCGGCCTTAAAGGCGTCGTAGTTCTCGGCCAGCTCCTCCAGCTCGGTGGGGCAGACAAAGGTGAAGTCGGCGGGATAGAAGAAGAACAGGGCCCACTTGCCCAGGACGTCGGACTTGGTGACGGTCTTGAACTCGCCGTTCTGGTAGGCCTGGACTGTAAACTCGCCGATTTCCTTGTTGATGAGGGACATGTGATGCTCCTTCTCTGCTTGCTAGGTGGTCTTTGTCGTACCACTATTGGTACTGAGACTTATTATCGATATTGAAGCAGGGATTGCAAGGGTTTATTTGAACTAATTTCTGGACAGCAGACCTTCCCCTTCTGCATCGTCACCCGCCCCCCTCCCCCCGTTCTTTATCGGTATCTGTGAAAAGCGCTTCTTGCCAACTGGGAAAACGCAACGCCCGGTTCACAGATACCGATAAAGAACGCGGGGAGGAGAGGCCCAGCCGACACGCTGTGCACAAAAATTACGGTTGCCGGTCAAAATCCGAGGATCCGCTTAGTATCACCCCGTGAGTGCCATTTCCCTACCTGCGGCTCCCCAAAAAGTTAGTGTCTTCGTACTCGGCATTTCGCCCAAAATGGACCGGCAACCGCAATTTTTGGGCAGAGGGTCACGGCGTGAAGGCAGTCGGTCCCTCCTGTGCCGCCCGGTTCCCCGCCCTCTCCTATCGCCCGCCCCCCTTCTTTATCGGTATCTGTGAAAAGCGCTTCTCGCCAACTGGGCAAACGCAGCGCCTGGTTCACAGATACCGATAAAGAACGGGGGGAGGAGGGGGGAGGCAAGGGTACTGTTGTCCAACTCACTAGTGCACACTAAATGAGATATAGTCCTAGTATTAATTGGGTATCATCACCATGAAATTAAAGAAATCGCTGGGTAAGAGACCAAGACAGCCAAGAAGCCCAGGTCACGTACGAAGAGCAGGAGCGCGTCATGGAGAGAAGAAAAACGCGCCAGCGCCAGCTGGTGCTTGAGGCGGTGCAGGAGCTGTGCGACCACCCAACCGCCGACGAGATATACCTTCGCGTGCGCGAGCAGGACGACCACATCAGTCGTGGAACCGTCTATCGCAACCTTCACCTGCTCGCGGATACCGGTGAGATCCTCTCGGTGAAGACGCCAGGCGGCGAGCGCTTTGACCGGCGCATGGACCAGCACGCACACCTCGTGTGCTCGGAGTGTGGCTCCGTAATCGACGTGCCCATCCCCGACCAGGCGGATTTCTGTCACCAGATCGAGCGCTCCACGGGCTACGCCAGCGTCTCGACCAGCACCATCCTCACCGGCGTGTGTCCTGCGTGCCGGGAGCGAATGAGTCGCGAGAAGGCCGAGCCGCCCGCAGGACGTCCCAGCGAGAACTAGGGCTACATCGCCCGCCCGCCGTTGGACGCGAGCCCGCCGACGGCACGCCACTCGCGCGGCGTGGACCCCATGGTGTCCGCAAAGGCCTTCGCAAACTTGGACGGGTTGGAGTACCCCACCGAGGCGGCAACCTCGGCGATGGGCAGGTCGCTCTCGAGCAGGGCCTCTGCGGCCAGGCGCACGCGGTACTCCCGATACCAGGTGTAGATGGGCACGCCAAAGGTCTCGCGGAAGGCCTCCTTCAGGATCGTGGGAGAAGTGCCGCACATGGCCGCCAGCGTGGGAATCGTCTTTGGCCGCGAGACGTCACGCAGCATCTCCTGCTGGGCCTGCAGGGCAACGCGCAGGTGACGCACGTGCGCGTCGCTGTCCCTACGCCCCTCCACCCCACGATGAGAGACGCCGGAAAGCGCCGTAATACAACGGAGAATCTCCACCGCCTTAAGGCGCAGGTAGCCAACGTTGCCCTCGTCCACCAGTGGATACGCCTCTGAGAAGACGCGCACGAGCTCCGCGTTGTCATGCGCGAGCACAACCGGGCGCTCGGGCGGCACCATCCGAGCAATGACCTCCACGTTGACGTCGAAGCCGGAGAACACGCGCCTCATGTCCGCAGGGAGCCTCCTGCTGTCAACCGAAAGGCACATTCCCCCGACGGGGCCGTCGCGAAGCTCGACTCCCACCGCCTCGACGCTCGTGCCGAGGACCGCCACGTCGCCCTCGGCAATCTCGATGCGACCTCCGTCCGGCAGAACCAGCACGCAACGGCCTCGACAGACATGGACAACGCGGAGAAGGCCGGGCACGGGGTAGAGCGTTCCCCTTCCCTGCTCGGGCTCGAGCAGCCCCCAGGTAACGACCATCCCCCGAGCCAGCTTGAGGCAACGCAGGGCATAGCCCGCCTCCGCCGGTGCGGTCCGCGCACGAGAGCTCATCGACGCTCCCCCTCGCACGCACGGCGCACCTCGACGCACGTCCCCGCAACGGCAACAGACATCGCAACTGCGATCAGCATGTCCATGTTCAACACCTACTTCCTTCTCGCGCGGGCGCCGCTCGGAACTGGGCCGAACGACGCCCGACGACGACCCTCGGCAACGCGGCTGAGGCAAGAGCAAGGGCCCTCCCCGCGGTTTCGCGGGGAGGGCCGCACGGAGCGCCATGCCTAGGCGACGGGCTCCTCGGCGAGGTTGCCAAGGATGTGCTCGTCCTTCTCGTCCCACTTGGGCATGGGGCGGAAGAGCTGGAAGAGCATGAGGGCGAGCAGAACGAAGGCTACAACGGTCCAGAACCCAAAGATCCCAAAGACAAAGAGCTCGTAGAACTGGTTGATGAGAAGGCCGATGACCCATCCAAACCCGCACTCGTAGCCAATGGCGAACCAGAACCACTTGGGGTCGTCCATCTGCCTGCGGATAGTGCCCATGGCGGCGAAGCACGGCGCGCAGAGCATGTTGAAGGCGACGAACGCGCACATGGCACCGACGTGGAGCGTGCCCGCGACGGTGAACATGCCGGCGAAGCCCTGCCACATCGAGACGGAGTTCTCGGTGGCGTCACCAAGCCCGTAGAGGACGCCGAAGGTAGAGACCAGGTTCTCCTTGGCGATGAGGGCGGAGATGGTGGACGCGGTGGCCTGCCAGTTGCCAAAGCCGAGCGGCATGAAGATGAAGCTCAGGGCACCGCCCACGCCGGCGAGGATGGAGTAGTCCATGTAGGTCTCGGGCGCGCCGTCCATGGCCTGCAGGAAGCCGAAGGAGCCGTCGCCGCCCTCCCAGCCGGCCAGGCCAAAGTTGGAGAGAGCCCAGATGCCAACTGCGGCAGCAAAGATGATCGTGCCGGCCTTCTTGACGTAGGCGGAGACGCGCTCCCACACGTGCAGCGCCCAGCTCTTGATGGCGGGCATGTGGTAGTCGGGGAGCTCCATCACGAAGGGCACGGGCTCGCCGGCGAAGCGCTTGGTCTTCTTGAGCATGACGGCCGAGATGATGATCGCGGCAATGCCCATGAGGTAGAACATCGGGGCGACCCACCACATGCTGGAGCCGCCGGCGAGCACGCCCATGACCAGCGCGATGATGGGGAGCTTTGCCGAGCACGGGATCATGGTGGTGAGCATGGCGGTCATGCGGCGGTCGCGCTCGTTCTCGATCGTCTTGGTGGCAAGCACGCCCGGGACGCCGCAGCCGGAGGACACGATCATGGGGATGAAGGACTTGCCCGAGAGGCCAAAGCGGCGGAAGACGCGGTCCATCACAAAGGCCACGCGGCTCATGTAGCCGCAGTCCTCGAGGAAGCAGAGCATAACAAAGAGGACGAAGATCTGCGGGATGAAGCCGAGGACCGAGCCCACGCCGCCGATGATACCGTCGACCACGAGCGAGACCACCACGCTGGAAGCGCCGGCCTCGGTGAGCCAGCCGGTCACGGCGTTGGGGACGGAGTCGACAAAGCCATCGTAGTCGTGCTGGTCGGGCTCGGGGGTGCTGACGGCGGTCGCGAAGTCAGACGCGGTGACCGTGGGGAGCACCTCGACCTTTTGGCCGGCGGCAGGCACGGGATTGCCATCCGCGTCGAGCGTGGTGATGACGTTGCCCTCAGTGTCAACGTAGTTTCCGTCGGAGTCGGTCACGGGGACGTCGGTCGCAACGACGCCGGCCCTCTCGGCCGCCGCCTCGAAGGCGGAGATGGTTGTCTCGTCGTCTGCTGTCTGCGGGTCCGCGTCGATGGCGTCCTGGACGCCGTCGGTGTCGACGCCGGCCTCCTCGGCCGCAGCAAGGTAGCCGGAGATCTGGTCGGTGTAGTGGGCGTCCTGCCACGCCCCGTCGGCCTCCTCAAAGGCCGCTTGGCCGGTGCCGCTCACAAAGAAGCCGTCGGAGAAGAGCTTGTCGTTCACCCAGTCCGTCGCGGGGGTGCCCACGGCGACAAGCGCCACCCAGTACACGGCGACCATGATCGCGATGAAGATGGGCAGGCCAAGCACGCGGTTGGTGACCACGCGGTCGATCTTCTCGGAGGCAGTGAGCTTGCCGGGGGCCTTGGTCACGCAGGCGTCCATGACCGTGGCGATCCACTCGTAGCGCTCGGAGGTGATGATGGACTCGGAGTCGTCGTCGCGCTCGCGCTCGATGGGCTCGATGACCTTCTCCATGTCCTCGAGCTGCTGCTTGGAGAGGTGAAGAGGCTCGATGGCGGCGGAGTCGCGCTCGAAGACCTTGATCGAGTACCAGCGGAGAAGGTCCGGCGCGCAGGAGTTGCCAATGGTGCTGGCGATGGCGCCAAGAGCCTTCTCGACCTCGGGCGAGAAGCACTTCACGCCCTGGGCGACCCTGTTGGCACGGCCGGAGTCGATTGCCGTGCTCACCAGCTCATCGAGGTTCTTGGAGCGCAGGGCCGAGACCTCGACCACGGGCACGCCAAGCATCTTGGAGAGACGCTTGGCATCGATCTTCTCGCCGCGCTGCGCGAGCAGGTCGCACATGTTGAGGCCCACGACAACGGGACGACCCGTCTCGAGGATCTGCGTGGTGAGGTAGAGGTTGCGCTCGATGTTGGTGACGTCGACGAGGTCGACGATGGCGCTCGGGCGGCCGGAGATGATGAAGTCGCGCGAGACGACCTCCTCCGGGGAGTAGGGCGAGAGCGAGTAGATGCCGGGGAGGTCGGTGAAGAGCACGTTGGCGTCCTTCTTCCAGACGGCCTCCTTCTTCTCCACGGTGACGCCCGGCCAGTTGCCCACGTAGCCGTTCGAGCCGGTGAGCTCGTTGAACAGCGTGGTCTTGCCGCAGTTGGGGTTACCAGCTAGGGCTATGTCGATCTTCTCTGCCATGCCTTGCCTTTCCTGGTTGAGTGTGCGGATTGAAGCTTTCGTGTGGGACGGCACGCGGCGGCGCCTGCGCCGTGCAAGTTTCTCCCGGCTAACTGTTACCCGCACGGTGCTATTTGTTAGTTTTGGTTAACTTGCAGTGCCAAAACATGGGGGCCTCTGCCCCCGTCGTGTGAGCCCGTCGCTCGCCGTGGCTCGCCGGATTTCGCGACGCCCTTCTCGGCTAGGCGACGCCCCTCTCGGCCTTCGCCACGTCGGTGACCTCGACACAGGAGGCCTCGTCCTTGCGCAGCGACAGCTCGTAGCCACGTACCGTGACCTCGATCGGGTCGCCCAGGGGCGCGACCTTTCGCACGTAGACGTGCGTGCCCTTGGTGATGCCCATGTCCATGATGCGCCGCTTGATGGCACCTGTGCCACCAAGCTTCGAGACCGTGCAGGCCTCCCCCACGCGCACATCCTTCAGACTTGCCATGCTCTTCCCTTCCTCAAGCCGCAGGTCGCGAGCGCCCGCGGCAGCTAATAAGCGGCGTTGTTATGGAGCGGAGCAAAGTGCGTCACGCGCACTGCCCACGCTGCCACTAGTAGGTGACGATGCGCATCGCCATGTCGCGGCCGATGCCAAACGTGGAGCCCTTCACGCTCACTACCACGTCGCCATTCACGCGCGAGACCACCTTGACCTCCGCGCCCTCGACGAAGCCCATCTCGGAGAGGTGCTGACGCAGCGTCGCACCACCACGCACCTTGAGCACGCGGATCGTCTCGCCCGCGCCGACCATGGCGAGAGGAAGCTGGGCTCCCCTGCTCGGGGCCATCCCGCCTGCGCGCGAGCCAGCGCCGCCTGCGCGATTGCCACCCACCATCACCGCATCAGCCTCCATGATCGACATCGCGACTCCCTTCTCGCCTCTTGCGGGATCTCGCAGGCGCGTGACCGCGATTGGGGGCCGTCCGTGCTGCGTGCCGCTCGAGTTGTATGTAGCTAACTCATGAGTAGTATATGGCTAACTTTGCGAGAATAGCCCGAGAAGTTAGCCAATCCAGACTGGTTCGTATGGTTTCCTAGCAGATTGCCTGGTAGATTGAGTGGCCTTGCACTTCTCGCTAGCCCAATCGGACGGAAATGTGCGAGGGGCGACGCACATTATTGCTGACGGGTGAGACGGGGCCGCCATTCTCGCCGCCCACACAGCTGCCAGTCGGCCACACGCTGCCAGTCGGCCACACGCTGCCAGTCAGACTTTCTCCGCAGTCGAGTTTTCCGGACGGTTAGCCGCCCCCTAAACGTCCGGATTGCTTCTAAACGTCCGGAAAAGCAGCCATTGTCGATAAGGGACCGGCACTTCTCGGCAGCAGCGGTGACCATACTCGCCGGCACAGACCAAATGAGTGAAACGAAGTGCTTGAATGACCGACAACCCCGTTGGCGACTCCCACGTGCCGTCAAACTGCACGGGCCCCATCCGCAGAAGGACCTCGACGCGAGAGCGGCAAGGCGCCGAGCGCCCCAGGCCACGTGCAAGGCCACAGCCCTCCCCCAACAGCAGACGGCCCGCTGCCGGACCAATGGTCCAGGCAGCGGGCCGAGACGGACGAGAGACGCGCGGGCGAGAAGGCTCGAATCTACTTCTCGAACTGCATGTCCTTGCTCTCCTTGATGAGCAGCAGCGCTACCAGAGCCACCACGGACATGGCGAGAAGGTACCAGCCCACGCCCTGGATGCCATAGGCGAGCACAAGCGCCGTCGCGATGGTGGGGGCAAAGGCGCCGCCAAGTATCGACGAGAGGTTGTACGCAAGGCCCGACCCAGAGTAGCGCACGTTCGCGGGGAAGAGCTCGGGCAGGTAGGCGCCGCACGGCCCAAAGAGGCCGCCCATGAGGCAGAAGCCGACGGCGAGAAAGGCAAACACGCTGGCGGCGTTCTGCGTCGCGAGCAGCTGCGGGGCAAGAAGGCTGAACACAACGGTGAGCAGCGTGGTCACGATTAGCACGGGCCTACGGCCGACCTTGTCCGCCTCGACGCAGCCCACCACGATGAACACCGCAAAGAACGCCACCGCACCAAGCTCGAGCTTGAGGTAGTCGGTCTGCGCGAACCCGAGGGTCTTCACGCCGTAGGACAAAGACCACGTTCCAAGCAGGTAGAACAGCGTGTAGGTGATCCCCATGGCGCAGGTGCCGAGAACAACCTGCTTCCAGTACTTGGCAAGCTCGCGCAGCGGGCTCTTGACCACGCGGTCCTCCTTGACCGCCTTCTGGAAGACGGGCGTCTCGCTCATGCGCTCGCGGACGACCAGCCCCACGACCACGAGGACAGCCGAGAGAAGAAACGGGATGCGCCAGCCCCACGCGACCATGGCGTCCTGGGAGAGGCTGCTCTCAAGCACGAGGTTCACGCCGTAGGCGAAGAAGAAGCCGAGGGGGGCACCCAGGTTGGGGAAGGAGCCCCACAGCGCACGCTTGTTGGCGGGCGCGTTCTCCGTGGCGACAAGCGCGGCGCCCGACCACTCGCCAGCCAGGCCAAGCCCCTGGAACGCACGGCAGGCGCACAGGAGCACGACCGAGAGCGGACCGAGGACGTCGTAGTCCGGAAGAACGCCGACGACGAAGGTGGAGATGCCCATCATGAGCAAGGCCGCCACCAGGGTCTTCTTGCGACCGAGCTTGTCCCCAAAGTGACCAAAGAGCAGGGACCCAAACGGGCGGGCGAGAAACGACACGGCGAAGGTCACGAACGAGAACAGCGTCGCGAGGAAGGGGTTCTGCTTCGCCACGTCGGTGAAGAAGACCATTCCAAAGTAGCTCGCGGCGGCGATCGAGTAGCAGTAGTTGTCGTAGAACTCGATTGCGGTGCCCACCATCGAGGCGGCCATCACCTCGAGGACGGAATCTCGCTTGGGAGTGCCGGCCGCTGTCGGGGCGGTTAGCGTTGAAGACTGCGCTGACATGCTTTTTCTCCTCTTCGACGTTGATATCGCATGGCTTGCGGACCATGAGGTCCTGCTGGTCCTGGCTCTTGCGAGAGCTTCTCTGCTCACCTGCGGCAGGCTCGTCTCGCACCGGAGTGTGGAATCGTTCTCATAATGTCATGGCAAATGTGTACCATCAGTCTCCTCTCGCTTGCGATGTCCCGACCAAGTCCGGGGTCCTGCGGGAGCTTCGCCGAGATAAGAGAAAGGCCCGGCGCTGTCTCCCCAACAGCCCCGGGCCAAAAGGTCCGCGGCCGTCCGCAGGTGCGGGCGGCCTTGGCAGCCACTCGCACCTAGGTAATGCTGATAATCTCAATCAGCGTATGTGCGTTGGCCTGGAACATCTTGTACTCCCTCTTCGCTGCGCCAGCGGTCGCATGGCGTGCGGACGACTATGGACCCCGGAAGTTAACCTATCGCTACTATCTTGATAGCCGTAATCATGAAGTAACATTTCGGTGAAAGGTTTATTTTTATCGGTGGATGACAGCGCGTGGACCATCGCAGGACGAGAGGAGCTTGGGTGTCCCAGCCAGAAGATGCGTTTCTCTCAGCGACGGTATAGCCAATCGTCCTTCGGCGTCATTTCGACGCCGGAGGGCCGTTTTCCGCAGCGGCGGCATGCAACCGCTCTTCCGGCGCAATTTCGACGCCGGAGGGCGCGTCTCGTACGGAATCCCGTCGGGAACCCATGCTCCGGCGAGATTCTGACGCCGGAGGGCCCTCTTTGGCGAGAATCCCGCCACACTCGCGCTTCCGGCGCCCGTTTTTCGCCGGAGGGCGCATCTTCGCAGCCGCGGCGGCACGCAATCGCGCTCCCGGCGTCACTTCGACGCCGAGAGCGCGATTATCGACCGCAGAAGCTACGGAAACGCCCCGTTACGCCTTCTTGCGCCGAGAAGTGCTGCGCCCTGCGGAGCTGCGCCCCGCCGCTGTGCTCCGCCCCGTCGCCGCGCCGCGTCCCGAGGAGCCCTTCCGCGCGCCCCGTGCTCCGCGCGCGCCGGCGGCCGCCTTCTTCTCCCTGCTCGGGCAGTCCATGTTCACGCAGATGCGCCACGGCCCGCGCTGCGTCACCACCTCGACGATGGGCGCGCCGCACTCCGGGCAGGTCTCGCCCGTGGCGTGCAGCTCGCCGCGCTGCGGCAGCGGGTAGCTCGTGCCGCACTCGTCGTAATTGGTGCAGCGGATAAACCGCTTGCCGCTCTTCTCGGACTTGTGCGCCACCAAATCGCCGTGACAGCCGGCAGCCTTGCACGCAGCGCACTCCCCCACAACGATATCGGGCTCGCGGTTGGTGGGGCAGGCCGGGTTGATGCACGTCTCGTACGGACGGTTGCGAAACGGGTGAACCTTCACGCGCGGCGCGCCACACTCCGGGCACACGCCCGCCTCGCCGCCGATGGGCTCGATGCGACCCTTGGGCAGCGGATACGTCACGTCGCAGTCGGGCCAGCCCATGCAGCCGGCAAAGCTCCCGCGTGTCTTGGCCGAGGTCTTCACAACCAGGTCGCGGCCGCACTTGGGGCACACGCCAATCTTGGCGTCGGCGGTCACGGCGTCGGCGATGGCCTCGGAGAGGTCGTCCTTGTGGTCGATAAGGCCGTCCATCATACCTGCGAGAAGCGCGCGCGAGTGGTCGACAACCTGCGTCTGCGTGTCGGCACCCTCGGCAACCTTGGTCATGTCACCCTCGAGCTCGGCGGTCATCTCGGGCGTGGTGACGCGCGGCGCGTAGCTGGTAAGCGCGTCGATGATGGCCATACCCAGCTTGCTGGGCTCGGCTGGGTCGTTCTTGAGGTACTTCACATCGTACAGGCGCTGGATGATCGAGGCGCGCGTGGACTTGGTGCCAAGCCCGCGCTTCTCCATCTCCTGGATGAGCTTGCCCTGGCTGTAGCGCGCGGGCGGCTCGGTCTGCTTGGCGTCGAGAGCCATCGAGGTGACGTCGCAGACGTCACCCTCGGCAAGCTCGGGGAGCTGGTCGTCCTTCTTGAGGCCGTAGGGGTAGATGGCGCGGAAGCCCGGCACGGCCAACACGTTGCCCGTGGCAACGAAGGGCTCGCCGGCAACGTCCAGCTCAACCTTGGTGCCAGCAATCGTCGCCGGCCCCATGAGCGTGGCCAGGAAGCGGCGCGCGATGAGGTTGTAGAGCTTCCACTCCGCCGGCTGCAGGTTGTCCGGGTTGGCGGCTCCGGTGGGATAGATGGGCGGGTGGTCGGTGGTCTCCTGCTTGCCCCGCGTGGCGTGGAGCGTCCCCTGGCCGAGAAGCGCCTTGCACGTGGGTGCAAACTGCGGTACCGCCGAAAGCGTGCGCACGCACTCGCGCAGGTCGAGCGACGACGGGTAGACGGTGTTGTCCACGCGCGGGTACGAGATGAGGCCGTCCATGTAGAGCGACTCGGCCAGGCGCATGGCGCGCGCAGGCGAGATTCCCTCGGCCGCCGCGGCAGCCTGCATGGACGTGGTGTTGAAGGGCACCGGCGGGTTCACGCGGCGGGTCTTGCGCGTGACCGCTCGCACCGTGGCGGTCTTCGCGTCGCGCACGTGGCCATAGGCCTTCTCGGCAGCGTCATGGTCCGAGAAGCGCGCAGTGGCATGCGTGATGCGGAAGGGATCGGAGCCCGCATGCGCGGCCTCGCCGGAAAGCACCCAGTAGTCCTCGGGAACGAAGGCCATGCGCTCGCGCTCGCGCTCGACCACGAGGGCCAGCGTTGGCGTCTGGACGCGGCCGGCGGAGCGGGTGTTGCCCAGGCCGCCAAAGCGCACGCAGGTGAGGTAGCGCGTGAGCACGGCGCCCCAGATGAGGTCGATGTGCTGGCGGCTCTCGCCCGCGTCGGCCAGGTCCTGGTCGAGCGCCACCAGGTTGTCGAAGGCGTGGTCTATCTCGGCCTTGGTGAAGGCCGAGTAGCGAGCGCGCGAGACCTTCACGTTGGGGGCAACCGAGAGGATCTGCTTGAGCGCGTCCGAGCCGATAAGCTCGCCCTCGCGGTCGAAGTCCGTGCCAATAATCACGGAGTCCGCCTTCTTGGCGAGGTTCCTGAGCGAACGGATGATCTCCTTCTCGGCAGGGAGCTTCTCGATGGGCGCCCACACCAGGTAGGGCAGGCTCGGGATCTTCCAGCCCTTGATGTCGACGCCGTCGGCGAGGAAGGGCTTGCGCTTGGTCGAGAAGGGCGGGCGGGCAAGGCCGTCGGGCACGTCGGCGGGCAGGTGCTCTCCCTCGGTAGTGAGGCCGTACCAGCCCTCCTGGGAATCGAACTTGAGCTCGGGCGGGAAGTCCGGCTGCATGATGTGTCCGCGCAGGCCTATGGTCACCCAGTCATCCCCGCCCTTGCGGAAGCGGTAAATGGGCGTGTTGTAGACCTTGTCCGCCTTGGGCTTGCCAGACTCTGAGAGGAGCCTGGCGATCTGCTGGGCGGCATCGTTCTTCTCGGTGACGACAAGGATCAAAAGAGGTTACCTCGCTTGGATCGTGACGGCAGAGTTCCCCTAGTTTAAATCTTGTCGAGCTCCGCGTTCTCGTAGTCCTCGCGGGTCCACTTGAGGGCCTGCTTGCCGTCGCGCGCCACGATGACGTTGCGGGCAATTGCAAGGGCGATCTCATACAGGGCAATGAGCGCGGCAAACATGAGAAGCATGGTCACGGGCGAGGCGTCGGGCGTGACGACGGCCGAGAGGACCATGAGGCCAACGTAGACGTAGCGCCACTGCTCGCGGAAGACCTTGTACGGCACGATGTGCAGGATCGAGAGGTAGAAGATCACGAGCGGCAGCTCGAACGCGATGCCAAAGCCAATCTCGAGCAGCATGTATATGTTGAGGTAGTCCTCGGCGTCGGCCACGTTCTGCGCGAACTCGAAGGACTGGTCGAGAAGCCACCCAAACGCCGCCGGCTGGATCACGTAGTAGCAGAAGATCATGCCGATAAAGAACAGCGCGACAAGGGCCGCGACCGTGGGAACGACCCACTTGCGCTCCTTGGGCTTGAGCGCCGGCATGATGAACGCCATGATCTCCCAGATGATAATCGGCGTGCAGATGATGGCAGCGAAGAACATAGCCACCTTGAAGCGGATGGTGAAGCCGCCGAGCGCGGTGAGGACGTAGAGGTCGCCGCCGCGCATGGCCTCCTTGATCTGGTCGATCATGAGGTCGATGAGCGTGGGCGTGGCGAAGTAGACGATGACTGCCACGGTGAGAAGCGAGACCACGATGATGGTGAGCCTGCGACGAAGCTCGCCGAGGTGGTCCATGATGGGCATGCGTGCTGGTCCGATAGGCATGGTGGTATGGGGAGCGGGGCGCTAGGCCTGCTGCTCGCCGCCCTCCTCTCCGTCTGTTGCGGTAACGGTGTTGCTGGGCTCGGGGGTCTCGGAGACGTCGCTGTCGGCGGCGTCAGCCTCCGGCGCCGGGGCGTCGGCCTTCTCGGCCTTGGCGGCCTCCTGCTCGCGACGACGCTTGGGGCTCATCGCGTAGAGGTCGGCAGCTGTCGTGGGCTTGGGCTTCTCGGGCTCGGCCTTGGGAGCGGCTGCGGCGGGCGTCTCGGCAGGCGCGGGCGTCTCGGCAGCAGGGGCGGCGTCGGCGTCGCTGTCGGCGTCGGTGGCCGTGGCACCGTCCGTTGCTGCGGGCTTCTCGGCCTCGGTGGCCTCCGCCTCTGCCTTGGCCTTCTCGGCGGCGGCGCGCTCGGCCTCGAGGCGCTTCTTGCGCTCGGCGAACGTCTCGGTCTTGGGCGTGGACTTGGAGGTGCCGGAGCCCTCGACGTCTGCGTCCTCCTCCTCGCTACGCTTGCGGTTGGGCTTCTTGGGCGCATCGCTCATCGCCTCGGTCGCGGGATCCACGATCTCGGTCTGCACGACCTGCGTGAAGCCTTCCTGGGCGTTTCTGAACTGCCGCAGCGCGCGGCCGATGGTGCGCCCCATCCCGGGCAGCTTGTCTGGCCCAAAGATGAGGAACGCGAAGAGCAGGATGAGAGCGAGCTCTGACTCTCCAATGCCAAACACGGTCGGTTTCCTCCAGGTGAATCGATTCCTACAGTTGCCCGCGACACCGCCTATGCGGCACGGGCTTTGCCGGGGTCGCTACTCCTTGCTACTCCTGCGCCCCAGTGACGTTGAGGTCGGCGCCCACGCCCAGGAGCGAGAGCACGCGCGCGACGTTTCTCTGCGGTCGCTCCACTGAGAGCCCACGACCAAGCTCCTTGGCGCGGTGCGCGGCACCCACCAGGACGCCGATGCCCGTGGAGTCGATGTAGGGCACGTCGGCCAGGTCAATGGCGATCGCGCCCTCGCCGGAGGAGAGCTGCTCGTCGAGGGCATCGCGGAGCGTCGAGGCGTTGGAGACGTCGACCTCGCCGGAGACCGCCACGCGGCAGCCCCCAGCGGTGGATGTGGTTGAGACATTGATGCTCATGGAGGTTCCTCTTCCCTAGAGTCCAGTACCAGAGAGACTGTTCAGCGTATCAGTGAGACCCTTCGCCCCGGTCTCGCCCGAGGTCGAGGACGTGGTGGAGTTGGTCGTCGTGGACGTGGTGCTCGACGAGGACTCGAGCGCGGCCAGGCGCTGCGTGGCGTAGGTCTTCGCGCCGTACTCGTCGTTGGGGTCGTTGTCGATGGCGGCCTGGTAGGAGGTCTTGGCGGCATCCTTGTCGCCGGAGTACTCCTGGACCATGCCGAGGTTCGCCCAGGCGGGTGCGTAGGTGGGCGAGTTCTGGGTGAGCGTCTCGAGCTGGGACTTTGCCTCGCTCGTGTCGCCCTCGTAGAGCTTGCAGAGCGCGATGTCCACGCGCACGGCGTCGGAGTCCTTGAGGTCGAGGTACTGCTCGTAGTAGCCAACGGCCTTCTCGAGGAGCTCGTTGCCATGGCTGGTGTCACTGTCGGAGGACGAGACCGAGATGACCGAGGCGCCCCAACGCATGTAGTTGCGGCCGAGGTTGAGCAGCGTCGCGAGGTTGGTGTTGTCGGAGGCGAGCTTGGACTCGAGCTCGGAGACGGTGTCTTGGTACTTGGCGTCGACGGCGGCTGCTCCGGTGGCGGCACTTGCGTCGGTCGAGCTGGAATCCGACGAGTCCGTGCTGGAGTCCGAACTGGAATCTGCCTCGGAGTCCTGCGAGCCGCTCTGCTCGGCCTGCTGATTTGCCGAGAAGGCCGTGGAGAGCGTGGGCATCATGAGCGAGATGACCATGAGCACGGCAAAGATGATGATGACGACCTTGGCGGGCGTGGAGAGGCCGTTCGTGGTCGGCGTCGCGCCGCTCTTTGACGAGCCCACGGCCCGCTTGCCCCTGGCAGAGCGAACGCCTGCAGGGGCGCCCTTCTTGCCTGCCTTGTTGCTTGGCTTCTTCGACATGCCCGAAAGATCCCTCCGTGTCCATACGCGCCCGGCTGGCCCAACGCATGCGCGCCGTTTTGTGACCCTCTAATGTATGCCACATCAGGCCCGCCACCGTGGGCGATGTGCGCGACTCCCGATTTTACAGAACTCTGCAGAGCCGTAGCGGCGCAAGCAAGGCGCTTGTTACATGCTATGCAACGACCTCCCGAACGAAAAATACATTCTGGAGGCCGTTGCCATATAAGCATTGTATATGTAGTTCTTCTCGGCGGGGCGGTGGCGAGAAGGGCCAGGGCACCCTACCCCTGCTGGCCCTCGCGCTCGGCCTTGGTGAGGCGCGCCGAGACGAGCTTCACCGCCACCACGAAGACGTCGAGCGCTGCACCGAGGTCCTCGAGCGACGGGTACGTTGGCGCGATGCGGATGTTGGTGTCCTCGGGGTCGCGGCCATAGGGCCAGGTGGCGCCTGCAGGCGTGAGCTTGACGCCAAGATCGGCGGCCATGGCGACGATTGCCTTGGCAGAGCCCTTGGGGCCGTCGAACGAGACGAAGTAGCCGCCGTGGGGGTTGCTCCACGTGGCGCAGTCAAGCCCGTCGAGGCCAGCGTGGAGCTTCTCCTGCACCAGCTCGAAGCGGGGACGCACAATCTGGGCGTGCTTCTCCATGTGGGCCTTGATGCCGTCGAGGTCCTTGAGGAAGCGCACGTGCGCGAGCTGCGAGACCTTCTCGGGCGAGACGCGCATCACCGAGAAGGCGGCGCGAATCTCGGCCATGTCGGCAGGGCTCGCCGTGACGAACGCGATTCCCGAGCTGGGGAACGTCACCTTGGCAGTGGAGCCAAACTCGTAGACCATGTCGGTCTTGCCGGCCTCTGCCAGGGCGTCGAAGATGTTGAGCAGCTGGTCGCCCTCGCCCTCGAAGGTGTGCACCACGTAGGCGTTGTCCCAGAAGATGCGGAAGTCGGGCGCGGCGGGAGTGAGCGCGGCGAACTTGCGGACTACGGCGTCGGAGTAGGTGACGCCGGTGGGGTTCGCGTACTTGGGGACGCACCAGATGCCCTTGACGGCCGGGTCGTTCTCGACCAGGCGCTTGACCACCGCCATGTCCGGACCGTCCTCGAGCATGGGAACGGGGACGTTCTCGATGCCGTAGTGGGCCGTCACCTTGAAGTGGCGGTCGTATCCGGGGGCGGGGCAGAGGAACTTGACCTTGCCCTGCTGGCTCCAGGGCTTGTTGCCGCCGATGCCGTGGGTGTATGCGTTGCAGACGAGGTCGTGCATGAGGTTGAGGCTCGAGGAGCCATTCACGATCACGTTCTTGGGGTCGACCCCCAGAATCTGGGCGGCAAGGGCGCGCGCAGACGGCAGGCCGTCGGGTGCGCCGTAGTTGTCGACGGCAACGCCCTGGTCGTCCATCTCGGTCGAGGAGTCGAGGACGTCGAGCATGGGGCGGGAGAGCGCGGTCTGCTCGGGGCTGGGCTTGCCGCGCGCCATGTCAAGCTTCAAGCCCAGCGAGCGGAGGTGCTCGGCCTCGGCCTCCAGGCGTGCGATCTCCTCGGCGAGTTCCTGGTCTGACATCAGCTCATATGCGGTGGGCATGGGCCCCTCCTCGTGACGGCTTCATGGGCATGGATGCGGTTGTCGTTGCGCCCCGAAACGCGTTTCGGGACACCACCGCGCTGCGGTTGTCAGCGAAGCGGCGAGAAAGAAGTATAGCGCGACGCCGTGCAGGCACGGTGCAGCTGGTACCATGGGTTTCATGA
This sequence comes from uncultured Olsenella sp., assembly GCA_900548775.1. Lineage (GTDB taxonomy): Bacteria > Actinomycetota > Coriobacteriia > Coriobacteriales > Atopobiaceae > Tractidigestivibacter. The sequence continues at coordinate 14,080 of URLM01000010.1, read as the reverse complement.
TGAGAAACACAGACACCCACAATCACCGCACCGCCCGCAGCGTCACGCACGGGGGACTGCGCGCGCCCGAGTACGGCGACCTGCAGCAGTTGGTGAACGAGCTCTACTACCACGACATGTCCGGGACGGTTTCCAAGATCGACGTGCTCTCGCGCGCCGAGATAGACGACCTGTGCGACGACCTCATGGAGGTCGTCGACCTTCTCCCTGCCGGAAGGTACAAGCGCGGCCGGCTGTGCGACCAGCTCAACAGCATCGTGACGGCCCACGGCTGGGGCAACGTCTACGGAACGGTGGAATGAGACAAAGGGACAGTCCCCTTGTCTCATTCCCGGCGCGAAATCGGCGCCAGAAGGCACGTAATGGTAAGCGAATACGATTAAAGCTAACACTCCGGCGTCTTTTCCTCGCCGGAAGGGGCTTCTCGTACGGAATTCCATCAGAAACCCCTGCTCTGGCGCCATTTTCTCGCCGGAGCGAAAAACTTCGACGCTAGAACGAGCAACCGCCACCGATGGTGCACGAGGCGCCCGCCGCAGGGGCGTCTTCCTCCTCGCCCTCCGCATGAGCAGAGAATTCCTTGCCCAGATAGGCGATAATGTCATCCGACTCGTACATGGCCTTGCCGTCTATGAAGAGGCACGGCACCTGGCGCTTGCCGCCGACCTCGACCAGGCGGTCGCGGTCGGCCGCGGACTCGTCGATGTTGTGCAGCGGAAGCACGATGCCGTTGGCGTCCATGAACGCCAGCACCTTGTGGCAATAGGGGCATCCGTTCTTAATGTAGAGCTGAAGATCCTTCTCGGCCATGCTGTTCCTTTCAGAAAGAGCGTCAATTACGATACTGACCTGCGTATACCCCGATTGGGGCCGCCACAGAAATGGTATTTGACAAGTTGCAAATCTCCACAGGATCGATGCCGCCGTCAGCGCTGACGATTGGTCGCGCGTCGTCATCGGGCTGTTGAATCGGGCCTCAATAAAGACGGCGCAATCACAAATTGCCGGTTGGTGGCAGTTTTCGATAAATCATTTATATGTTATTCATTCCATGCACATTCTTGACCAGCGGTTTTCCGAGGGTACGATTGGCCGATACTCGGGCCACCCTCATAAAACTGCCACCAACCGTAAAAACGTGCCACAGAGCGGCAGATCGAAGTACCAATGAGGGCATCGGACGGCGCCGGGGGGTGATGGTTCGGGCCTGCGTGGCTAGATTTGCCGGTTGGTGGCAGTTTTTCGGCAATAGTCTGAGTAGCTCTGACCCCGTCAGCCTGGAAACCCCAGGTAATCGATTTGCTATAAACCTTATATCATATCAAGAGTTTAATGCAAACTGCCACCAACCGTCATTTCGTAAATCTAACCCCGCCCCCAGGTTCTTAAGCGGAATCCGTGAATCGACCAGCGTTTTCCCAGGTGAATCCAGCAAGAGCGACAAAGACCGCTAAAGAACGAGAGGGCGGGCAAGCAACACGAAGAGACGAGAGATCCCCTACAGGAGCCTCAGCGAGACCTCCTTGAGCTGTGCACCCGTGACCTCGGACGGCGCGGCGCTCATGAGGTCGGAGCCGCTCGCCGTCTTGGGGAACGCCATGACCTCGCGGATGTTGTCCGCGCCCGCAAGCAGCATGCACACGCGGTCGAGGCCCAACGCAAAGCCGCCCATGGGAGGCGCACCAAACTCGAGGGCGTTCATGAGGAAGCCGAACTGCGCCTGCGCGCGCTCGGGCGTGAACCCCAGCTTCTCCAGGATCTTCTCCTGCAGCTCGGCGTCGTGGACACGCATGCCACCGCCGCCTGCCTCGTAGCCGTCCATGACGAAGTCCATGGTGTGAGAGCCCATGGCCAGGGGATTGGTGTCGAGAAGGTCAAGCTCGTCCTCGTTGGGTTGCGTGAACGGCTGGTGCTCGGAGTCCAGGCACTTACGGTCCTCGTCCCAGTGGAAGAGCGGGAAGTTCACGACCCACAGGAAGTCGTGGCCCTCGCGCGGCACCTCGAGCTCGTTGGCCATGTGGCAGCGCATGCCACCTAGGATCTCGTCGGCGTGCAGGCGGTCGGCGACGGCGAACATCACAAGGTCGCCGGGCTCGACGTCCATCTCGGCGCGGAGCGCGGCCATCTCGTCGTCCGAGAAGAACTTGACGATGGGGCTGGTCACCGAGCCGTCCTCGCGGAAGGCAATGTACGCCAGGCCCTTGGCGCCAAACTCGGCAGCCACGTCGGCCAGGCGGTCGATGCGCGCGCGGGGCCACTTGCCGGCGCCCTTGGCGTTGATGGCCTTGACGTACTGCCCCTCGGTGTTTGCGGCGGCAGCAAAGAGCTTGAACTTGGATGCCGAGAAGATCGACGTCACGTCGTGGAGCTCCATACCGTAACGGGTGTCGGGCTTGTCGATGCCGTAGGTGTCCATGGCATCCCAGTAGTTGATGCGGCGGAGCGGCAGCTCGATCTTAACGCCCATCTTGCCAAAGGCCTCGGCGAGCACGTGCTCGAGCGCGTCCATCACATCGTCCTGCGTGACGAAGCTCATCTCAACGTCCACCTGCGTGAACTCGGGCTGGCGGTCCTTGCGCAGGTCCTCGTCGCGGAAGCACTTGGCCACCTGGTAGTAGCGCTCGACGCCACCAACCATGAGGAGCTCCTTCAGCAGCTGCGGCGACTGAGGGAGCGCGTAGAAGTGGCCCGGTTGCATGCGGCTGGGGACCAGGAAGTCGCGGGCGCCCTCAGGCGTGGACTTGAAGAGCGAGGGGGTCTCCACCTCGAGGAACTCGCTGTTGTGGAAGGCCTCGCGCAGGGCGAAGGTGAAGTCGCTGCGCAGCTTGAGGTTGGAGGTCATCTTGGGACGGCGCAGGTCGAGGTAGCGGTAGCGCAGGCGCACGTCCTCGGCGGTGTCGACGTGGTCCTCGATCTGGAACGGGGGCGTCTTGGAGGTGTTGAGCACCACAATCTTGGTCACGTAGACCTCGATCGCGCCCGTGGCCAGCTTGTCGTTGTTCTGCCCCTCGGGACGCTCGCGCACGGTGCCGCTCACCATGATGGGCCACTCGGAGCGGATGGTCTCCGCCTCGTGGAAGGTGGCCTCGTCGCAGACCTCGGGGTCAAACTCGAGCTGCGTGACGCCATCGCGGTCGCGAAGGTCCACGAAGATCAGGCCGCCGTGGTCACGACGGTGCCAGACCCAGCCGGTGAGCGTTACCTCCTCGCCGATGTTCTCCTCGCGCAGTTCTCCGCAGGTGTGCGTGTGCATGCTGTAGGACATGTGGTTCCTCTCGCCTCTTCCGCCCCGTGCCGTGCGGGCGGACCAACAGATGACGGCGCGCCGACGTAGACCGCGGCGGCACGCGCAACTGGCCATGGTAAACCAAACTGGCTCGCTCGCCCGACGTCACGCGATGCGGCAACGACTCCTTAACGTAAAGCCCGCATCGGGCGAGAATATCGAGTGTTGGAAGACGAGAAGACCGGGCACCGGCACCCCTACAGCGTGACGAGAAGCTCGCTCTTCTCGCGGTCGTACGCGCTGCCAAGGACATCCGAGCAAAGCTCCTGCGCCCAGCCTGGCGTCACCGAGGAAAGCCTGCTCGTAGCGGCAAGCTCGTCTGTGTAGTCCGCGAGGAAATAGGTGGTCTCGTCTGTGGAGTTGATGTGCGTGACCAGCGGCTTCATGCCATAGGACGCCACACGGCACGCACCCGTGGCGTCTCGCTCCACAGTCACCCGCGCCATGCCGCCGACCATGTTCTGCGGGGCGTCCATGCCACTCACGAAGTTCCCCACCGACCAGTAGCAGACCATCGTGTGGCCGTCACCACCGGTCATGACCTCGACGGGCCCCATCACGTGCGGGTGGTTGCCGAGCACCACGTCGACCCCGCACTCGAGGAAGAGGTTCGCCCAGCGCCGCTGCTCCTGATCGGGGCCAATGACGTTCTCGGTGCCCCAGTGGGGGCATGCGACCACCATGTCCGCCGCCTCGTGGGCACGCCTGCAGCCCTCGCGAACGCGAGCCTCGTCCAGCACGGCAACGGCGCCCTTGGGGTCCGAGTAGCCGTTGAGGCCATAGGTGTAGTTCAGCACGGCCACGCGGAAGCCGTCCTTCTCGTACACGAAGATGGCAGCGTCATCCGACGACTCCCCTGCCTGGGGATCCGCGCACCCCACAACAGCCACCTCGGGGTGCTCGGTTCGCCAGAACTCAAGCTCGGAGTGGATGCCGTCGTAGCCCCTGTCCATGGTGTGGTTGGTGGCGCGCAGCACCACGTCAAAGCCTGCGGCGGCCTCGGCGTCGCCAACTTCCTGCGGGCCGTTGAAGACGGGATAGCCCGAAAGCCCCATGCCCGTCCCGCCCAGGATGGTCTCCTGGTCGACAAGGGCCAGGTCGCAGGCAGAGACCTCGTCGCTCACGTTGGCGAAGAGGTGCGAGAAGTCATAGGTACCGTCCGCCTGAAGCCCGGAGTTGTAGACCGAGGGGTGGAGGAGGACGTCGCCCACCATGCAGATGTCGATGGTCGTGGTTGCCGGCGTCGCAGCAGCCTCGGCAGCGCTTGCCTCCGGGATGCCTCCCGCCGCAGAAGGCGCTGTGGCGGAGCCGGCATCGCCCTTCTTCCAGACCGGAGTGCTCACGACCCAGGCCCCGTAGACAAAGCCAAGGACGATCGCGATGGACGCAAGGACAAACAGGGCAAGGCGAAGGCCATGGCGCTTGTCGTCACCGCCGGCAGAGCGGTCGACGTAGTCGTAGCTTGTCTGGCGAGAAGGACGGCTGTACACCGGCAGCGGGGCCACGGCGAGCGGCGGTGTCACCACGTCCGACGCGCGTTCCTCCTCCGACAACTGTGGGGTCTTCTCGGCATTGTCCTGGGCCATGCCTCGATCGTCGTTCGCGGGCTTCTCGCTCACGTGCATCACTCCTTGGCGCCATGCCTGGCTCGAACCGCGCAGCGGGGCGACGCGCGGCTGGGGTTTGCGTGACGTTGCAGCCAAGGCGAGACGTGCGCGCGCATTTGCGTGTACGCTCGTTTGGCTAGCCAACGACCATGATACGCAAGCGCGCCCGTCACACATGCCCACACGGGCAATGGCTCTGTCAGCGGACGCAGTGGGAGTGATGTGGGATGCCTTATCAGACCGCGATATTCGACCTTGACGGGACGCTGCTCAATACCCTGGACGACCTCTATAACGCCGTCAACCACTCGCTCGTCGCGTACGGCCTGCCTAAGCGCAGCCTCGCCGAGGTACGCCTCTTCACCGGCAACGGCATCCGTCGCCTCATCGACCTCTCGGTGCCCAAGGGGACGCCCTCCCACCTCACCGACCAGGTCTTTGGCGAGTTCAAGACCTATTACGACGCGCACAAGCTCGACACCACGCGCCCCTACACCGGCATGACCGAGGTCATCGACGACCTCCGCGCTGCAAACGTGGCCTGCGCCGTGGTCTCCAACAAGGCGGACTTTGCCGTGCAGGGCATCATCGACCACTTCTACCCCAGCAAGTTCGACTACGTGATGGGCGAGCGGGCGGGCATCATGCGCAAGCCCAACCGCGACATGATCGACGTGATCCTGCGCGACCTGGGGAGAAGCGCGGAAGGCATGGTTTACGTGGGCGACTCCGAGGTGGACGTCGAGACGGCCGAGAACTGCGGATGCCCGTGCCTCTCCTGCTCGTGGGGCTTCCGCGACAGGGAGTGGCTCGTGGAGCACGGCGCCACCACGATCGTTGACACGCCCGCAGAGCTGGAGGCAAAGATCCTCGCGTAGCACGGGGATCACGCAACGGGCCGGGGCGGCCCCCCCACCGGAGCAGCTAGCCGCAACCCGCGGCAGCTAGCCGCGAAAGCCCCGCCTGAGGGTTCGGGACACGCGAGGATGCCGGTGCTCCACGAAGTACGCCACGGCAAGCGCACGGCGCGCGGGGAGCGCCATGCCGGCAGCCGAGAGGGTCGCCTGCAAGAGCATGGTGTGGGTCGTTGCGAGCACGTCGAGCGACGAGAGGGCGCGCTCGTCCCAGCGCGAGAGAAGCACGGGGCGCAGCGCCTCGGCAACCCGTCGGTAGCCGTCGTCGTCCTGGCGGATCGCCTCGCGCATTATGAACTCCATGATGAACTCGACGAGGTTCTCGTCGTCCATCCCCAGAAAGCCACCGCGCTCCCAGTCGGCCAGGATGTGGTCGACGATGCCCACGTGCTCGAGCATCTTCGCGACGGGGTCGGCACTCATACGCGCCATGAGCGAGCCCTCGCGCGCGACGCGGTACTCGTAGAGCTTCTCGGAGGAGACCGCCGTACGAGAGGACCGCGGGTATATGGCGAAGTCGAAGAGCTGGTCCTCGCCAAAGCGCACGTCCTCCGCAAAGCGTATGCCCTTGTCATTGAGAAACTCGCGCCGGCAGGCGGTGCGCCACGCAAAGGGGCGCGTGGCGTCGAGGAACATGAGCTTCGGGCTGTAGCCGTCATAGAGCGCGTCCTCGGGAGAGAGCACGCGCTCGAGCCAGCGGTCGCGCGTCTCGGGCGGGTTGAGCGTGGCGCCAAAGGTGAGCACGTCGGCACCGGTCTGATCGAGGAGTCGCACTATCTCGGCGCACGCGTTGGGGTGGAAGCGGTCGTCAGAGTCGAGGAAGCACACGTACTCGGTGGCAGCCACGTCGACGCCGGCGTTTCTCGCCGAGGAGAGCCCGCCATTTGGCTTGTCTATCACCCGGATTCGAGGGTCGCGCTGCTTCCAGCGCGAGAGCACTTCGCGCGAGCCGTCGGTAGAGCCGTCGTTCACGCAGATGATGTCGATGTCCGCAAGCGACTGGTCCTCGAGCGAGCCCAGGCATGAGTCCAGGTACCCCTCGACGTTGTAGACGGGAACGATAACCGAGATGCGACTCACAGCGCCGCCCCCTCCTGGTTGGTGCGGCGCGCGGAATGGCCGTGCGCCTTGAACCGAAGCGCCTTCGCGAGGAGCGGCACCCCACCAAGCGCAAGGTAGCGCGCGGCACCGCCGGCGGGCAGGCGCAGAGCGTCACGGGACCGGACGAAGCGCGCGGGGTCGTTGACCAGCGCGTCGAGGTCGGCCGCGGCGCCAGGCTCGAAGAGCGTCATGTCAACGCGGCCGGCGGCCACGTCGTCTGACATCTCGTGGGAGATGCGCTCGACGAACTCGGGACGCAGGCTCGGGTCGAGCCGGTCGTAGTTCCAGAGGTAGCTGTCGAGCTTCATGCGCTCGAAGATGCCCGTGAGGCGCGAGGCCTCGGGGCCCGCGAAGTGCTCGCCCACGTACTCGGCCATGGACTGGTACTCGTCGCACACGCAGAACGCCTTCGCGCTCGACTTCACGGAGGACGCCTCGTTGTCCTGGCGGTAGCACAGCACGCAGTCGGCGATGAAGGTGGCGCGCTCGGCAGCAGCCCACACCTTGAAGTTGAAGCCCGCGTCCTGGTACGAGGCCCCAGGGGTCTCGAGGAATCGGATGCCGTTCTCCTCTAGGAAGGAGCGCCGGTAGACACCAGACCAGATGGACGGCTTGCGGAAGAAGATCGCGAGGTCGGCGTCCTTGCGCGGACAGAAGGTCCTCCCCACCAGAGGCCCGTCGACGACCGAGAAGGGAACGCGGCGCTCGTCGGGGCTCGACCAGTACAGCCAGAAGTTGCCCTTCGCCACGTCGGCGCCCGCCGCCTCCGCCGCAAAGACGAGAAGCTCGAGGGCCTGCGGGTCGAAGAAGTCGTCGGACTCGAGGATGCCCACGTAGCGGCCGCGGGCATGGTCGAGCCCCACGTTCATCGAGGCACCGTAGCCGGAGTTCTCCTTGCTCACCAGGGTGAAGCGCTTGTCCCTGTCGGCAAACCCGCGCACGATGTCTGCCGAGGCGTCGGTTGAGCCATCGTCCACGCAGATGGCCTCGAAGTCGTCGAAGGTCTGGTCGGCAAGCGAGGAGAGGCACTTCTGGAGGAAGCGCGAGGCGTTGTAGATGGGCACGATCACGGAGACCATGGGCGTGGGTTGCATCTTTTCCTCCTCGCTCATCGGGATGCCTTCTCGCGCAGGACGCGCACGAGGTAGCGCGGGCCACCGGCCTCCCAGTAGGTGCGCACGGTCTGCGCGCGGTCGGGGCTTGTCTCGCTCGCGAAGTGCGCGGCGAAGTAGGCGGGCTCGTTCATGATGTCCGCCACCTCGGCCACCTCCCAGGGCTCGAAGTAGCGGAAGCGGTCCTGGTCGGTCTCGGTGGGCCGGAGCGAGCCGTCGAAGTAGCCCCGTGGGATGGCGCCGCGCTCGACCTCCTCGCGCATCTCGGCCGAGAAGCGCTTGAGGAACGAGGGCCGAAGCTCCGGGGTAAGGCGGCCGTAGTTCCAGCGGTAGTTGAGGAACTTCACGTGCGCGCGGATGGGATCGAGGGCGGCCTTGAGGTCGGGGCGGTCCTCGTCGAGGAAGCGGCGCATCTCGGCATGCTCGTCACAGGTGCAAAAGACCTTGCCCTTGGAATTGACCGAGGACTTCTCGTTGTCCTGGCGGTAGTGGACGAAGGCGCGGCCGGAGTAGGCGACGCGCCTCGCGCACGCAAGGACCTTGAAGGTGAAGCTGGAGTCCTGGTAGGAGGCGCCGGGCGTGGGGAGGAAGCGAATGTGGTTCTCGTCCAGGAAGCTCCGCAGGTAGAGGGCGCTCCATATGGACGCCTTGGACCAGAAGACCTCCGGGTAGTCGACGGGCGCATGGGGCCCCATCCCCACCATCTCGGGTGACGCCAGGGGGAAGTAGAGGTCGTGACGGAAGGAGTGGTCTTCGGTGGCCTTGGACCAGTAGAGCCAGAAGTTGCACTTGAAGACCTCGAGCGAGGCACGCTCGGCCTGCTCGACCATGTACGCGAGGCCATCGGGCTCCATGAAGTCGTCGGACTCGAGAATCGCCACGTACTTGCCGCGCGCGGCGTCAAGTCCCCTGTTCATGGAGTCGCCATAGCCACTGTTGGACTTGTCCACCAGCCTGAAGCGGCGGTCGCGGTCGAGGAAGGACTGGATGATGGCAGGCGAGGAGTCCGTTGAGCCGTCGTTGATGCAGATGACCTCTATGTTGTCCAGGGTCTGGGCAGCAAGCGACGAGAGGCACTGCTCGAGGTAGGCCTCGACGTTGTAGATGGGGACCAGCACCGATACCAGGGGCTGATTGGTGTCGCTCAAGTTGACCTCCGTACGTCAGACAGGCAGGCGGAATGCTCGCCCACCAGGTAGTCTATCATGCGCGGCGTTGGCGCATCCCGCCTGCGCCCCCATGGGCTACGATAGGAGAATTGAACACGCGGGGCGTCCCGCGCGCGTCCACCCTCGAGCGAAGCGGACAATACAAGCTATGTGGCTCTCCTTCTACGCATCGGCCCTCGTGACCCTGCTCTTCCTGGGCGTGCCGGGATACCTCCTTGGCCGCACGGCGGGCCTCCCCCGCATGACGGCGGCGCTGGCATCGGCACCGCTTGGCATGGCGGTCATCTGCCTCATGGGCCAGGCACTCTCGATGGTCGGGGTCCCCGCAACTCCCGCGATGGTGGTCGGGCTCCCCTCTGCGCTGCTGGCCGTGACGGCGCTTCTCCGCAGCCACTTCCTGCCTGCATCGCATGACGGGGCGCCGGCAGTGAACCCAGCGCTCGTGGCACTCTTCCTCGTGGCGGGGCTTCTCGCCGGCTACGCCTTCCTAGCAGGGGTCCTCCTCTCCCCCAACGCCTTCCACCAGGACTACGACACCGTGCACCATATCAACTCCATCCGCGCGATGATGGACTCGCTCTCGATGTCGCCCCTCGACGGCAGCTCCTACTCGACCGAGTCGGACGCGCTCGTTGCGGTTCAGAAGACCGGCTACTACCCCTCCGGCTGGCATGTGCTCTGCGCGACCGTTACCCTCACGACCAAGGTCAGCGTGACCAGCGCCGTGAACGCGGTGAACCTTGCGCTCATGGCGGTGGTCTACCCGCTCTCCACGCTGCTTCTGCTCTCGACCGTCTTCCCGGGGCGCACGCGCGTGGTGGCCCTCGGGGCCATGGCGTCGCTCACGCTCACGATCTTCCCCTGGGGCATCAGCAACTGGGGGCCGGTCTACCCCAACATCGCCGCGTTCGCCATGCTGCCTGCGCTCTGCGCGCTCTTCATGCGCGCCTTCGAGCAGAAAGGCAGCCGCCGAGAAACGCTTTCCCACCTCGTTGCATGGGTGCTCGCAACCGGGGGCGCGGTCCTTCTCCATCCCAACGTGGTCTTCTCGATGGCGGTCTTTCTGGCGCCGTGGATAGCGGCTCGCATCGGCAGCTCCAGCCTGCGCCTTCGCCTTGGCTCGCGCGCGGGAGTTGGGCCTCGCGCGCTGGCCGTTGGGTTCTGCCTTCTCTGCGTAGCTGCCTGGGTGGGTGCCACCAGGATCCCCGCCTTCGCGGACCTCGTGAGCTACCACTGGGACGCCTTTGCCAAGGGCGACGGCGCCGTGACCAACGTCTTGCACCTGAGCTACATGCGGGGCATGTGGCCCGCACCCGACGCCGAGCAGCTGTTCCCCGCGGCCATCCTGCTCGTTGGCGCCGTCCTTCTCGTCTCGCGCCGAGACACCCGCTGGGTCGTTGCCCCCTACGCCATCGCCGCGATCATGGCCTACGTTGCCTGCTCGTCGACGGACGACGGCCTGCGCTCCGTCCTCACTGGGTTCTGGTACTCAGACCCCTACCGCATTGGGTCCCTCGCGACGATCTTCTCTGTGCCGCTCATCGCCTATGGCCTGGACGCGGTTGCCGGAGCCGTCTGCCGCCTGGTGAGGAAGACCCCCGCGCGCGGCCTGCGTGCGCTGCCCGCCCTCTCTGCGCTCGTCGTGGCCGCGGCGTACGTGCCGCTCGCGCTTCTCTATCCCGGCCAGGCCCAGAACGGCTTTAGCTACGACAAGAGCAGCCCATGGTCCATCTACCAGGGCTACGCCTACCGCTCCTACTCCCATGAGGCCCCGCTCACCTACCAGGAGACCGACTTCATGGAGGCCGCCCATCGCCTGGTGGGCGACGACCTTGTCATCAACCAGCCCTTCGACGGCAGCGTCTTTGGGTACGGCGTCACCGGGATGCGCTGCTACTACCGGTTCTTCTCGGGCTTTGGCGGCAGCGACGAGACCTGGCAGAGCCGCGTGATACGCCAGCGGCTCTACAACATTGCGAACGACCCCCAGGTGCAGCAGGCAGTGGAGTCCGTTGGGGCCCGCTACGTGCTGGTCATGAGCACCGACGAGCGCAAGAGCACCTTCGTGAAGGACACCTACGACGCCTCAAAGTGGCGCGGGATCAACTACATCGACGACGACACCCCTGGCTTCGAGCTGGTCTTTGAGGAGAACGACTACAAGCTCTACCGCATCACCGCCGTGGCATGAGACAAGGGGCTGTCCCTTTGTCTCATGCGAGAAGGCGCCTGACCTCCTCGAAGGTGGGAATCGAGCGCTGGGCGCCCGCGCGCGTGGTCGCGAGCGCGCCTGCCGCCGACGCCCACTTCATGGCATCGATGATGTCCAGGCCCTGCGAGAGCTGTGCCGCCAGGGCGCCGAGGTAGGTGTCACCGGCAGCCGTGGTGTCCACCGCGTCTGCCTCGAAGGGGTCCATGCGATACATGTCGTCTGCGATGAGAGCCACGGACCCCTTCGCCCCCAGGGTGATCACCGTGGTGGCCACGCCCCGTGCCGAGAAGGCCATGAGCGCGCGCATGCAGCCCGTCTCGGTGTCCGGCGAGATGTCCGTGAGCGCCTGGCACTCGGTCTCGTTGACGCAGAGAAGGTCGATGGACTGGTAGACGTCGGAGGGAAGCGCCGCGGCGGGAGCTGCGTTGAGGATGGTGTAGAGGCCCGACTCGCGGGCGTAGGCAATTGCGTCCATGGTGGTGTCCAGGTCGCACTCGAGCTGCGTGAGGAAGATGTCGCCCGGCTCGGCGACATCGTCGATGGCCGAGCAGACCACGTCGGCGTGGGTCGTGGCGTTGGCACCGGGGTCTACCACGATTCGGTTGTCGCCCTTTGCGCGAAGGATCGTCGCCGTACCCGTGGGAACGTCCTTCAGGGCACGGACCCGCTCGCAGAGAACCCCCGCCTCCACGAGCGATTGCACGAGGCGGGTGCCAAAGACGTCCTTGCCCACGGCGCCCACCATGTGCGTGAGGGCGCCCATGCGTGCCGACGCCATGGCCTGGTTTGCGCCCTTGCCACCAGGGCTCGCGAGAAACCCGCTGCCAATGATGGTCTCGCCCGCCTCGGGGACGCGGGGGCACCCAACCGAGAGGTCCATGTTGAGCGACCCAAAGACGATGACCTTCGACATGCGTCCTCCATCCCTCGCGCCGCGCTGCGACCTGCTGGCCGCAAGACGGCGTCCTAGCTCTCCTGGACCTCTCCCGACATGAGTCGATGGTACATGACCTCATTGGCTGCAAGCTCCTCGGTATCGTCGAGCGGCTCGAGCTCTGCGGTGCCGTACTTGCGCTCCATCGCGCGGGCAATGAGGTAGTCGGCCACGCCGGGGTTCTTGGGCAGGAGCGGACCGTGGACGTAGGTGCCCACCACGTTCTTGTAGAGCACGCCCTCGTAGCCGGAAACGCCATCGTTGCCGTGCCCGTAGAGAACCTTGCCCAGCGGCGTGACGCCCTCGCCGAGGTGGGTGCGGCCGGCGTGGTTCTCGTAGCCCACGATGGGCTGCGGCGAGATGGCGCTCTCGACCACGATGTTGCCAATGAGGCGCGGGTCGCCGTGGTCGGTGTAGAGGTCCACAAGGGAAAGTCCCTCCACGCGCTCGTCGGCCATGAGGTAGCTCGAGCCCAAGAGCTGGTAGCCGCCGCACACGGCCGCGAGCACGCCACCATCCTCCACAAAGGCCCTGATCTCTGCCTGCTCGGCCAGGAGCTTGTCGCACACGATGCGCTGCTCGCGGTCCGAGCCACCGCCGATGAAGGCAATGTCCACGCCCGAGAAGGACGGCGTATCGTCGACGTGAACCTCCATCACATCCGGGGTGATGCCGCGCCACTCCATGCGGCGGCGCAGGCACAGGATGTTGCCGGAATCGCCGTAGAGGTTCAGGAGCTCCGGGTAGAGGTGGGCTATGCGCAGCGTTCGGCCGCCCGTGGGGGTGGGCTTCCCTGCGACGTTGCTAGTCATGACGCTCACCCATCCCCTCGAGCTCGGCCTTGGCCGGCCACAGCGCAGAGTAGTTACACAGCACGTAGAGCGGCCTGTCCAGCGGTACCGAGCCCAAACGGCCCAGGACCTCGCCAACGGTCTTTGCCACCGGTGCCTTGATGCCCGCGTACTTCATGCGAACCTGCACGTCGTTTGCGCGGTGACCGCCGGCAAAGGCGAGAAGGTCCTTCTCGGACAGAAGGCGCTCGAAGTCCACGTCCCAGATCCAAGAGATGTCCTTGCCGTCGTTGAAGTCGTCGTTGATGACGAAGAAGACGGCCTTGGGACGGGTGTCGGTCTGGAGCAACGAGATGTTCTGGTTGAAGCCCGTGGGGTTCTTTGCCAGGTTGAGAACAACCTCGCGCCCGCCAACCGTGAAGTGCTGCAGGCGGCCGTTCTCGGGATGGTAGCCGTCGAGCGCCGCCTGGAACGAGGCGGAATCCACGCCCGCGAGGTGCGCCGCCGCGGCTGCCGCAAGCAGGTTATAGACCATGTAGACGCCACCAAAGCCGGCAGAGACGTGCGCCGTGCCGCCCTCGGGAAACGCCACGTCGAAACCGACGCCGTGGGCGTCCACGCGTACGCCGGTGGCAACAAAGTCGAGCTTGGGGCGCTCGAAGTCGCCATTGGGGCAGCGGAAGGCGCCTAGCTGGGCATAGGCACGGTAGTCGTAGGCGAGCTCCGCTCCGCAGACCTGGCAGAAGCGCGCCTCGGGCACGCGGTCGGGCGGAAGGTGGAGGTCCTCTCCTATCCCAAATGCCAGGACCTTGGTACCCGCCTTCTTCGCGCGAAGCGCCACGCCAACGGAGAGAGGATCGTCTCCGCACACCAAAAGCGTGGTCTCGGGCGAGGCCGCGAGCGCGGCCACGATGGTGTCCTGCACGTGGTCAATCTCGCCCGCACGATCGAGCT
>URLM01000009.1 GCA_900548775.1 uncultured Olsenella sp. | reverse complement strand
GAGAACGCCCTGGCGGCGTTGAGTGTCACCATCTGGATTGCCTTTACAAAGGGAAGCCCGGCCTCAAGCGCAACTTTGATGTGATGGTCGAGGTGTCCGGTGCGGGCAAGATCGCAGCAGTGAAGGTCATCGGTGACGATGGAAAGACGGGAGGTGTCGATATCGCTCCCCACAATCGTCTTCAACTGGTCGGACAGGGTGCGTGCTGCAGAGGATTCCCTGAGCATTGCGTGACAACCGTTGCGAAGGCGCTCGAGAATCTGCGGCCCATCGAGAGCCTCGTGATCGGTGGTAACACCTGCAGCAAGGCAGGCGTTAAGGGAAGGACCAGTCATATCAGGCAGATGCCCCTGGTTGGAAAGCCCCGGGGTCTTGTTGACATAGTCCATCGACTCAAGGAGGTCAGGGAATCTAGCCAACACGTAGTGACCAACTACCTCGGAGATTCCAACGGCATCAGGACGTTGTAGTGCCTCGCGAATAATCTTGGCATCAAAGCGACCACCGCTCGTCTCCAAGGCGGGGCTGAAGGGCACGTGCGAGGGGACGACAAAATACAGGTGAAGGTCGGTGGCCTCGTTTTCCTCGATTACCGCCTCAATGCCTTCGAGGCCGCTCACGACGCCAATCTCGTGGAGGTCCGTCATGATGGACGTCGTGCCATGGGAGAGAACCGCCTCGGCAAACGAACGAATCGCCAGGTCAGAGCTCTCTGGGTGAATGTGCCCATCAATGAAGCCGGGCGTGATGTAGGCGCCCTCGGCATCGACAACTTTGGTGCCCTCCCCAATGGCGTAGTCGACGTCGCCAATGGCGGCGATCGTCTCGCCGCTCACAGCGACGCCACCGGGATAGACCTCGCCAGAGTAGACGTTGACGATTTGGCCGTTCGTGATTACCAGATCTGCAGGAACCTTGCCAGCGGCAACTCCCAATAGCTTCTCGTCCATCCAAACTCCCTTCTCCGCAACCGTCACAAACAATGCAATGGCAAAAAACTGCCAAGCAACGCTATTTGGGGGAGCCGGACAAAGGGACTTTGAGACGGCTCCTAGAGAGTCAAAGAGCTGAGCAAACCGAGCAGGTCGTACAAGTGGAGCTGAGAAACACAGAGGATGAAGAAGCAAGGGCTTGCATCAACGAGAACTCTATCACTGGACGGGTGGTGTTGCGGAACGTGTCATTGACGACAACCCAGCCGACACGAGATGGCCTCGTCGAGCCATTTGCAACTACCCGCAACACCCTCGGACCGCCGCCCTAGGGACTGCAGAGAAGAAATACGACGTTTTTTCGTTGATCCGTACTTTGTTATGTGTCGAATTCCTTCTCAGCAGTACTCGCTAGGCCGAGTTCGGAGGATGCAGCCGCGCCCAGAGCGGATGCTACCTCCCCAGACGTGTCCGCATGTCCTTCTCGAAGTTGGCGAGAACGCTGATATAGCAATTGATAACTGCATGGGCTGCCTGCTCGGCAGCATCGCCATCATAGATGTGAGAGAGCTCGTTTCGGAACTTAAGCATCTCGAGCCAGGTCTCGTCATCAGCAATGAGCCCGTTATAGGCAGAGATGGCAATCACCTCGCGCGGGCTGCCTTTGGGGAAATCGACGATGCCGAGTTCGCCAATAAGAACGTCCTTCATCAGCTTCCAGCTGATGTCAAAGCAAATCTTGAACTTGGAGAGGAGTCCGCTCAGAACGTAGCCGTCAGAAAAGACCGGCTTGCTGGGTGCCTCTGCCAGCTCTTCGTTGAGTCGATGAAGCCGATCAAGCCTGCGCGAATAGCTCAACGCCATGCTCGGCAACCTCATTTGCGATGGCGCTCTCCTCGGAGCAGCGAGTCATGTCTACCAGGTCCCACTGCCTTAGGGTGTCGAGCGCATCAAGCTCATCCACAAGCTCGAAGTAGTCACGGGCAGTCGAGCCGGCAGCCGGCCAAATGGCTAGGTCTATGTCGCCATGGGCTTCCGCGCGCCCGTTCACCTGGGAACCAAACAGCACCGCACGCGAGATACCGTGACTACGCAGCGCTTTGACCGCGCGCGGCAGAAGAGCTTGCACGTCCGAAGGGACGCACGTAGCAAGACGAACACTATTGGCCGAGAAGCCACCGGCTAGCAACGCAACACCCCCTTTTGGCTTGGTAACGTTGCCTCAATAGTAACGGAGCCGGACGGCAACTGCGCCCGGCTCCTTCTCGACAAGGTGCTACTTGAATCTCCGGCACTGCGCGCGGGACGCTCCTTCTACGCCAGCGTGACCAGCAGCGCCATCTTAAAGCGCCTGTCGGCACGGACGGCATGACGGCCGCCGGCGTCAAACTTGAAAGTCTGGCCCGCGCGGACGAGGTTCTCGACACCCTCGTAGGTGATGGTCGCCTCGCCGTCCAGCGCAAAGACAAGGGCGTCGCCAGGCGCGGCATGCTCGGAGAGGCCAGTCCCGGCGTCAAAGCTCATGAGCACGAACTTCATGCTGTCGTTGTGCGCCAGGTCCATGTTCACGATGCGACCGTCCTGGTAAGGGATGAGGTCCTTGAGGGTGAACGCCTCGCCCGCTGTAATCACGTTGTTCATGGTGGTTCCCTTCTCGAGCGACAGCTCAACGTACACGGTGTCCTTCTCGGCACGCACTCCCACGGGGACATCCGTGGGCGTGACGACTGCCTGGCCGGCGTTCACGGTGGCGGGCGTGGCACCCGTCAGCTGGGCCTCCCCGGCAACGACCAGCTCAATCCTGTGGTAGCCGTAGAGCTCGGCGCTTATGTCGGTCCCGGCGCCAAGGCTGAAGTACGAGAGGCCGTTGCCGCCCGCCTCCCACACGGGATGCGACACCGTGCAGCCCGCAACGGGCGGGTTGTCGGCTGCGATATCGAATGCGTGACCTGCGGTCTCTTTCATGAGCGCTCCTCTCGCCTGGTGGTCAAGTAGAGGATGCGCCGAAGTGAAAGGAAGGGCTGTTGTCGTGGCAACAAAGTATGCCGTCTGGCGTCAGTTCTCAGGCGAAGGGGACACAGATGCAACGGGAGACTCCAAGGGGAGAAGTCGCGTCGAGGGCTCTCGTTGCAGCACCTCCAAGTACCCGCGAATCTTTCTCTCCACTCCAAGTTGCCTGGAGTAGTCAATGAGCTTCGAAAGGTCGCATATGTCGCTGCGTACGTACGCGCGCATGGCAGGAATCACAATCTGG
Source organism: uncultured Olsenella sp. (assembly GCA_900548775.1). Classification (GTDB taxonomy): domain Bacteria; phylum Actinomycetota; class Coriobacteriia; order Coriobacteriales; family Atopobiaceae; genus Tractidigestivibacter. The sequence continues at coordinate 48,683 of URLM01000009.1, read as the reverse complement.
AGGTCTACGACTTTATGTCCCCGAGCCACGTCACAGAGCGGCCTCTCTGCGTCATACGCCCGTACGACATTACCGTGGGGAGCAGCCACACTGGAAAGGCCGAGGTCGAGTACCTCGATCGCACACGAGCGGCAAATGATACCCGCAGCCTTTGCTGACGAGGTGTGGTAGCTCCGGGGGAAGGTCATGGTGAGCGAGAAAGGCGCTCGGCCTGAGAGGCCCTGAAGCCACAATGCAGTGTCGTCAGAAAATATCCCTCGTGCAAAGCGGTGCTGTGCCACAACCAGGGGATCTTCCCATGTCTCTGGCAAAGCGTAGAGGCCACGCTCGATTGGGATAATCAGCCCAGCCTCGACAGCTTCCGAGAGTTCCCGTCGTGGTATCTCGGCCCTTGTGACCTCTCTAGAGGTGAGATATCCGCCGTTACTACGTGCCATTTCGAGTAGCTTCATCGTCATTTGCTTCACCGCCCCTCAGAGAACATACATGCTTAATATGCCAACTAATTAAGCATGTTTGTAGGGAGGACCCCTCTAATGAGGCGAAGCTGTTTCCCACCTAGAGGCTACGCGAGGAACACAGAACGCCCGGACAACGTGACCGAAGTCCGTTATCCGGGTCATGTCACTATTAACAATACTTACTAGGTAGCCCTATTTGACCGTAACCACGTCCGCGTTCGACAGCGCATAGTCCGTGAGTTCCTGACCGATTCCCGGCTCCTCGGGCACCTCAAAGTACCCACCCTTTGCGACGTAGTCGTTCTTGCATAGCCGAATGTTATCTTCAATCAGAGCCGATGCATGAAGTTCGTGAATCACGAAGTTGGGAATGACGGCCTCAAGCTGAAGAGCAGCACTTGCAGAAACGGGTCCGCCACAGCAATGGACTTGAACACCGATGTCGTAGACGTGGGCGTAGTCGCAAATCTTCTTGCCCTCGGTGATACCTCCGACGTTGCAGAGGTCGGGTTGGATGATATTGATCGAATGGTCCTCGAAAAACGGCCTGTAGCCCCAACGCGTGTAGACCCTCTCGCCCGTGGCAATCGGGATGCTAACCTTATCGTGAATCTCACGGAAGAGCTTGGAATTCAACGGTTGAGTTGGTTCCTCGTAATAGAAGCACCCGAGCTTTTCAAGCTCTCTTCCCAGCTGGACAGACGTAGTGGCATCCGTAAGCGCATGCAATTCGATGATGATATCCACGTCAGGCCCGACTTCACGCATTGCCGCGACGCGCCTGACCGCCAAGTCCATCTGATCTCGCTGGAGGATACCCCTGCTAGAACGGCCCATCCACACGCCGTTCTTATCGAACCCGACGGGGTCGACTTTCACGCAATCAAAGCCATCAGCCATTGCTTTCTGCATTGCCTCCGCATACTCTTCTGGCCTGGCAAGAGACTTGGATACCTTTCCCCAGTCAAACTGAAGTTGCGAGGCGTACGCACGAAGCTTAGTGTTTGTCTTGCCTCCCAACAACTGGTAGACAGGAACTCCGAGGGCCTTGCCTCTAATATCCCAGAGCGCAATGTCTATTCCAGAGATGCCCGCCATGATGACGCCACCGTTACCCATACCCCAGAACGTGAGCCGGTGGAGCCTGTCCCATATTTGCTCGTTATTCATGGGGTTAAGGCCAACGATGCACTTAGCAAAGTCCACTGCCATTCCAAGACCGGCAGTCTGGGCGTTTCCGTATGCAACGCCAACTTCGCCAAGACCAGAAATGCCTTCATCAGTATTGATTCGCACGAAGACGGGATGCCAAGGCACGTTGCCCACCGCAACTTCCGCTGGCACGGACGGCTCCTTGAAGGTTCGGATGATGTCCACGCTCGTTATCTTCATGGCTCTCTCCTTGTTTCTCATTCATACCAAGCAGGCGTCACATTTCCTATTCGCCGTAGTAGGCCCGTCTCAGCATCTCGCTCGCATAATCAGCGCTAATCTCTACGGGGTTAGCCGGCGTGGCAACGTCAGTCAGCACTTTCTGGACCAGGGTATCGAAGTCACGCCTGAAGACCTCCTCGTCAGGGACAAGATCTCTCATGGTCTCAGGAACGTCGAGCCTTTTTCTCAGACCGATGATGGTCTGCTCCAAATCGCTCCTGCCGACAAAGCCCGCAAGCTCCTCGTACTGCTCTCGAGCACGGGCATCATGTGCCGCATTGAACGAGATGGAATACGGAAGCACGACAGCGTTTGCGAGGCCATGAGGAATCCCGTATGTCGCACCAAACGTATGGGCCACCCCATGACAGATGCCAAGTGCGCAGTTTGAAAAAGATATTCCCGCCAAACAGGAAGCAGCGAGCATTTCTCCCCGTGCCTCAAGGTTGTCGGGCTCATCTGCGCAAATCGGAAGAGCTCGGTAGCCGTAAATCCATGCCCCGATTGCTTGCGCATCGGAGAACGGATTGGCGAGCGGGGTCACATATGACTCAATTGCATGGGTGAGGGCATCCATCCCGCATCCCACAGTGCCGCGGCGAGGCATGGTAACTGAAAAGGCTGGATCAAGAATTGCCACGTCTGGAATCAGCTTGCCCGTGTACTCACGTACCGAGTACTTCCTCTTCTGGACGGGGTCCTTGATAAGTGCAGCTCTTGTACACTCTGATCCAGTGCCGGCGCTCGTGGTGATGCAGCAAACTCGTGCCTTCTTGCGTAGCACCAACGGAGCGGGAGGCATGACTTCCTCAAGGGTCTTGTACTCAGGGTTTTCGTAAAAGACCCACATTGCCTTCGCGGCGTCCATTGCGGATCCGCCTCCGAAGCCAATTACCCAGTCTGGCTCGAATTCACGCATCTCCTCAACGCCGCGGCGTACCGATTCCCAGCAAGGCTCAGGCTCAACGTTTGTGTTCGACTTCCAGGAAAACCCAGCGGACTCAAGTACATCAGTCACCACCTTAAGCTGGCCAAGATCCTCCTGGATAGTCCCACTCATGACAATGTATGCGCGTTTCTGCTCCGCGGGCAGGTCGGCCAGTGCGTTGACTGCCCCTTCGCCGTAGTACATCTTATCTGCTCCAAGCTTTATCTGGCGCATCTAAGTCCTCCCCTGGTACTTAGTCGTAAATAATTGCATTTTTAATTACTGAGCCAGAGGCGTGCTCAAGAAGAGCCTTCTCCAGCTCCTTGAGGGAATACTCGTGTTGGACAAAATCCTTATCGCTTACAACCCCCATCTTCAGGAGCTTGAAAGCCTGAGAGACGCCAAGCGGAGTCGTATGAAACACGCCTTTAACGGTGAGCTGCGAATAGTGGAGGAGAGTCGCATCAACGTTCAGCACACTCCCCTTCTTTGTTCCGCCGAACAAAAGAACGAAGCCGCCCTTTCGTGCCATCCGTAGGCTGTTCTCCCAAACGCCCAGGCTCCCGGTACACTCGATAACCACATCTGCCCCACGATGGCAGTCCGTGCACTCAAGCACTGCCTCCACGGGATTCTCGATGCCGGAGAGGTCCAGGGTCCGCCATGCTCCCATAGCGTTAGCAACTTCCAGTCTCCCTGGAGCAAGGTCGGTCACGAGCACCTGTGCGCCTCGCAGGGCTGCCAGTCGCGTAAACATAAGTCCAATGGGACCCGCTCCGTTTATCACAACAAGGTCGCCAAGACCAACAGGACAGTTCTGGATGCCATATACAGCACACGAGAAAGGCTCAAGAAGGCTAGCCGTTTTGTGGCTCATATCTTTGGGCATGTGAAACATATTGAGCCGGACGATTCGTTGCGGCACCTTCACGTATTCGGCGTATGCCCCTCGGTTGAACTGAAGGTCCTCGCACATGGACGGCTGGCCGTGCTTGCACCAGTAACAGCGTCCACATGGGGCACTGTTGTGAACAGCAACTCGATCGCCCTCGTGAAAGCCCTCAACTCCACGGCCCATCGCAGTAATAACCCCAGAAAACTCATGTCCGAAGGGATGTGGAGGTTTAAGAAGCGGATAGCCTCTCTTGTATATTTTCACGTCAGTGCCGCACGTGGTTGACACAACGTTCTTGATAACGACTTCGCCCTCGTCAGGCTCTGGGATGGGACGCTCAACAATGCGGAGATCCTGTTGGTCATAGAGAACAGCGGCCTGCATTATTACCTCCACCCACGTCAATGTGGGCCGGGGGCGTTTGCCCTCGGCCCAGCAACTGGCTACTTCTTATCGGGCACCTGTCCGTAAGTCTTCGAGCGTTCGAATGCCTTCTCCATCTCCTCATGGGTGATGAGGTTCATTTTTCCGGTGCACAGACACTGGTACTGAACTTGGGCGACGAACTCGCAGTTGACCGCAAGGCCGAAAGCCTTCGGGAGATTTGCTTGGCAGACGACAATGCCATGGTTGGCGAGAAGCGTGGCTCGGGTTTTCGGGTTTGCCCTCAGCGTCTCTCCTACCGCCTCGGCAAGCTCAGGAGTACCGAAGGTGATGTACGGAGTCAGGGGAACCTCTTCCACACCCGTCCCCATAATTACATAGTGAACTGACTTGAGCGTCTCCCCCATGCACGCAAGGGTAGTGCAGTAGGGAGAGTGAGTGTGGACAACCGCCCCGGCCTCGGGACGATTCCGGTAGAAGATCGTATGCAGCCCATGCTCAGAGGAAGGCTTCCGCTTTCCATCGATGATATTGCCATCAAGATCCATGACGACAACGTCTTCCGGAGTTGTATCGAAGTAGCCGAGTCCAGAAGGGCTGATGGCCATGTACCCCGTCTCTTTGTCGAAAATCGAAATGTTGCCAGAAGTGCCAACGGAGAGTCCGGCAGCGCTCATCTTTTTGCCGTACTCGACAATCTGCTCACGAGCTTCCTGCATAATCATGGCGAAATCCTTTCATTTGGCAAACGGAGATGCAATGTCGATTTGCGGGCTATGCCTGAAGGGCTTTCAGGTTAACGACCATGTCGCTCTTTCCTGTATCCCAGTACTCGCGAATCTTCTTCGCGAGCAATAGCGGGCTCTTCGGGAGTGCATCAACAACGTTGCCTGCCGTATGGGGCGTCATCGTAAGGTTGTCAAGATCGAGAAGCGGGTCCCCTTCTGGAATTGGTTCCTCCCAGAAAACATCGAGGGCAGCGCCCCCAATAGACCTAGTCTGGAGTGCCTTAACAAATGCGTCCTTGTCTAGCACCCCCGCGCGCGAGGTATTGATGAGATACGCGGTTGGCTTCATAAGCGAAAGGAGCCTTTCGTTGATGCATCCCTTGGTCTCGGGCGTAAGGCGCATATGCAGGGATACGATGTCCGAATCCCTGAACAAGGTCTCCTCGTCTACAAGCTGGACGTCCAGCCCGATTGCATCTAGCTGTTCTTGCTTCAAATACGGGTCATATGCAATGACTCGCTTCATGCCAATACCGAGACACTTCTTTGCGACAAGCTTTCCAATGTGGCCAAGTCCAACAAGACCCAGCGTCATCTCGCACATCGACGTGGTATAGCCCGAGTTAACGTAATCCTTGCGCCAAACACCCTGCTTGAGCGCAGCGTGCGCCCGTGCAATGTTTCTGGTCTCCGCGAACATGAGCCCGACCGCAAAGTCGGAAGTGCATTCGGCATTGCGAATACAGTGAATAACGGGAATGCCATGTGCCGTTGCAGCCGGGACGTCAATGTGCTCCATACCTCCGCGGCAGGTACCAATGAGCTTCAGGTTCTTGCCGGCTTCAATGAGCTCCTCCGCAACCGGGCAGAAGTGAACAAGCAGGACATCTGCATCGGCGATTTTCTCATATGCATCCGCCGGCGGACGCTCTGCAGAGGGACCGTTCTTCTCAAGGTTAAGTGAGTGCTTGTTGAACTCGCTCCGAGCACCGGTGTCCCAATAGGAGGCCTCGATCTCCGCGTCAGGATCAAGCGTCTTTGCCGCCTCGACCAGAAGGTCGACGGGGACAACAACATCTCCAATCACAAGGAACTTCATAGTGGCAGTCACCCTTCGTTCGGGTGCCTGCAGGGCAGGGGTTTCCCTGCGGGCACCGTTGAATAACGCTTGGCAAGTTTCGGTAGTTAGGTGCTCTTCAGCGGCTATGCAGCGGCCTTCTCGACTTCAGGCTTCTTACCGGTTGCAAGGAACTCGAGGTAATCCTGGAAGCGAACCTTGTTCTTCTTGAAAAGGACAAAGAAGACAACATACACCGCCACGGTCAGGGCAATAATCACGGGGTTCATGGTAAGGAAAGCCATGGTAATGAGACCTGCAGTGCAGTTGGACATAATGTAGCCAATGATGAAGGTTCCGCCGGCCACTGCCTGGGTTGCTGCCTCGAAACCAACCTCGGCTGCAACCTGGGTGAAGGTTGCTGCCCAGTAGGAAGCCATAAGAGTCTTGGCACTAAAGACGATGATGGCCATCAGCCATGCCTTCACGATGTTGCCATTGGAAAGGGAGACGGGAACCTCAACCATATAGGGCAGAGAAGGCAGGACCATCAGGGGGATCACGAGGTTGCCAGGAAGGACAAAGGCAACAAGCAGGGCGAACGGAATGACCAGCAGGCCAGTAGTGAGAGTAGCCGCCTCGCCATAGCCCAGAGCATCATTGACCGCCACGATAAACTCGCGATCCTTACCATACTTCGTCTTCGCCATGGTCTTCCTGGAGTACTCAGTCAGTGCTCCAAAGCCGGCAGCAAACATTCCGGCGATGCGAGGGAAGATAGCCATGACAGCAGCGCAGGTAACTGCGACGTTGGCGATGGAGCCCCAGCCGGCAAAAGAGTTGAGCTGCGTAAAGTTTCCAACAACGCCAAGGATGAGGCCCACAATCAAACCGATGTACATGGGCTCGCCCATGAATCCGATCTTCTTACGAATGTCCTGGGGATTCGCCTTGATCTTATCCATACCCATCTTCGAGAAGAGGATGTTGAGGACAAGATACATCGGAGCGTCACCGTTGTGGTGAGGGGCTGTCATCGCGCAGCTGGGATAGTGGTAATACGTCGACCAGCGCTTCTGAATGGACTCAGCAATCAAGAGAGTGACCATGTTGATGAAGATCATCAGGAGAAATGCCATCCAGATGTTCTGGGTCAAAAGGAAGAACATCGACCCCCAAACGGAGATGGAGTAGTTGTTCCAAAGATCCGACGGCATGAAGATGTCTGTTGCCTTGCAAAGCCAGAATACTATCTGGAAGAGAAGGCCAATCCCAATAAAGGCCATGCCGATTTGGGTCGAGTAGGCGACTGCTGCGACCGCCTGCCAACCGATATCCAGTGCGGGCCTATTGAGACCAGAGTTGTTGACCATCTGCTGGACAACCGGGGTGAGAACTCCACCAAAGCCCGAAGTAATGAATGCCATGCCCTTAAGGCCAACGCCGACGAGAACTGCAGACTGAAATGCGCGCTTGCGTGGTGTCTTGAAAATGCGACAGATGATGTAAATGATGATTGGCACCGTAATATAGTTGCCAAATGCGTCAAAGAATGCTTTTAGACCAGCGAAAAACGCATCCATCGAAAGCCTCCTTATTCTGTGGTAGCGAGGTCTCTATCTATTCGGAAAGGTCAAGCTTGCCAACCTCATCCATGAGTTGCTCGATGAACTCGTCCTCGTTGATGCCAACGAGGAAACCTGTTGCATTGAGCATGGGTATTCCGGGGTCATCCTCAATGGGGCTAGTAAAGGCAATCAAATCCCAATCGTTAGTCATCATTGCAATAGGCACGCCGGGAGGATTGGTCTCGTCAGAGTCAAGCTGGTACCCATGCTCCTCAAGGACATCCTGGAGCTTTGCCGCGAGCATTGCCGAGGTGGCGGTGCCCGAACCACAGACGCACAAAATACGTACCGGTCTCATAGTTCACCCCATTGTTCTGAATGTGATTTCTAGGAAGAATGCTTATGCTTCGTCCAGCTCGTGAAGGAGCGAGACAATTTCCTGCGGACTATCGGAAGTCCTAACGGCACGGAGAAGATCGTCGTCCTGGATTACGTGCATCATTGCCCTCAGGAGGTCAATCTGCTTGTTGGAGTCCTTTATCACAAGCGGCATGATGAGACTAACCTGAAGCTTTGTATCAGGCTCCCCCATCATGCTGAACTCGACCGGTTCTTTGGGGACGATGACGCCGATAGCCGGTTTTACAACAAGCGTTGGATCCGTGTGGGGAATTGCAATGCACATCGATTTGCCAGGCAAACCGGTAGGAAAGACCTTCTCTCTATCAAGGACCATCTGAGCATAGCCCTCTTTTACGTAGCCGAGTTCCCTGAGCCTCGATGCCATGAGATTGATTGCATCCTCCGAAGTGGCAACCTCGGCGTCAATGAAGACGAGATTCTCATCGAGTAGCTTATTCATTCAACTCACCTCCTCACAGGGGTAGCCAGAGACGCCTAGCGACGTCTTCCCAGTTTTCTAATTGTTTGCCTGTGGCCTATAGGACACTCAAGGCCGCAAGTATCGAGAGAAGGGCAACAGCGCAGGCGATAAACCTAATGACCCGTCTGGTCTTAACGAGCCCCAGACGAACGTAGAACTCGTAGTGAGTAAACACCGCAGGCCATACGAGTACCGTAAGGCAGATTCCTAGGAGCGGAGCATATGACCACCAAGTATGGATATCCATACCGATAAAGAAGAGGTTTACCACGAGAAGAACGAAGAGCACGAGATAGTAGGGGATACGAACCTTGTTGTCCTTATTAATGAATGCCTTTGCCTTCTCGTACTCCGCTTGGTTGCAGCAGGCTAGCAACGGGGATCCGCCGGGATTAAGGATGAACTCGGGATTGGCATCGCCTGAGCCGCACCAAAAGCACCTGGTTCCCTCGGGAAGGCCGTGACGCCCATTGTAAACGAGCCTTTTCTTCGCGCTCATCGCTTGCCTCCCCTATTCAGCCCAACAGGACTACTATCTTCAAGCTCGGCAACATGATCTGGAACAGACAGCCACTCATACAGCGCGTAGAGTGTTCCCCAGTGTGAGTACCTATTAATTGTCGCGATGCAGATGACGACCCGTGCAATTTCTCCGTCTGGGAATCTAACCCCGTCCGGAGAAACAACCACCTGGGCAGCAACATGAGCGCCCTCGTCTCCATACATGGGGCATCTGACAACAACGACGTCCTTCTCAGGTCGATAGTAGAGAAGCCTACGCGACCGTATGATGTTCTCCATCCGCTCAACGAGTCTGCTGGAGGTTGCTCTATTTTGCAGAACGAGCGCCCCAGCGATAACCGCTTCCTTCCAAGTTGACCCTTCTGAGACCGCAATCGTGTCCGGAAGGATGCAAGAGCCCTGGCTTTGAATCACCGGAGGCCCCATGAGTCCCCGGTCTCTCTCATCAAAAAACCGAAATAGTTCGAAATGAAGCTTATCGGACTCGAGAATCGTTGCGTCGTGTTCGGGGAGGCTATTGCTTACAATTTTGATGATTCCGTCAATGAGGGAGGCATAGCGAGAGATGATCCTATTTCTCCTAAGGACTCCATATATCTGCTGACGGTTATCGTCAGAGAGAAATGGAGTGATGCTGACGATGTTCTCGCCAGAAATTTCGGGAGGGAGCTGGACGAGCGTAAGGACTAACGCATAGCTGTCGAGAGTCCAACGCTTGAGCTTCTCTGGCTCTTCGTAGTCAAAGTCAAACTGGATACCCACGGCATCCACTAGCTGTTCTTTGACCAGGGTTGCCGTGGACATATTCGAGGCGCCAATCACCAGGACCTTGGTTGCACTTGTGTCGCCCTGCTCAAGCATCTTATTGTCAAGATCCGAGGATAGATACACTGTCAGGTACGCAAGTTCATCGTCAGAGAGCTGTCCCATCCCCGAGAGCGTTGCAGCTCTACGGGTGAACTCATAGGTCATCGGATACATCTTCTGGATGTCATTTGTGAGGGGGTTGTGGGCAGAGATGCCATACTTCTGACGATAGTAGAGAGGACGAATATGGTGAGTTAGCTGTTCGTGGACGTAGCCTTTATTCACGAAAGTGAGGCAGCCGACTCGCTCAAAGTTTGCAATCAGGCGCTCGGTCAGGTTTGAAATATAGTGATCTTCTTCGCTGTGAGCCATGAAGTCTGCGGTCTTGATTCCCAGCAGCAACGAGGTGATATAGAGAACTTCTTCAGAGGGGAGTATTATTCCGACCCTCTTTAGCTTCTCTGCACTCATTTGGACGGAGCGGAAGGACGCCGTCCCCATCAGGGTCAGCTGTTCCTCGCGCCCCATCTCAACCCAATGCCCAGCTAGTCCCCGCAACCAGGAAACCTGGATCATCATTCCCTCAAGACCAGCTGAATCCAGGAAGCAGCGTGTTTGAAGGTCTGATTCATACTGCTTGATGAGACTACGACAAAGCTCGTAATAATCGATGTCGTTGTTAGTCGCCTTTGTGAGCGTTACCTGTAGGTGGCGTTTAACATCAGTCGCCCGTCCGGAAGCCGCCAACTCCTGCAGCTTAAGCCAGATGTACTTCCTCAGCGTTATCTCGTCACCCTTGACAGAGTAACCGCCAGTAGGAGAGCTCTCGAGCTCAAGGCCCCTCGGATAGAGTTCTGTCCGCAGTTCGCGAATGTCAGCAATTGTCGTGTTTCTGCTCACGCCGAAGTAATCCATAAGCGAGGCGATGGTCACTGGGTCAATAGACAACACAATCAGAACCGCTGTCAGAGCCCTTCTTTCCTCGAGCGAGAAATGGGTAGACGAACGTTCGCCAAAGAAGCGCCCCAGCCGGCTCCAAGAGATGCCGTCTGCACTTATCACTTGGTTTACAACAGAGATGTGTCCAAGCCCTTCACTCGAGAGCCATTGATGAATCTTCTCGATGTCGTAATACACACTGCGCCGAGATATCTTGTACTTGGACATCATGTCAGCAACGAGAATTCCATCGACAGCCTTGGAGAGATCATGAAGCTCGTTGCGTTGGCGCCCATTTAGGTTTGCCCGAACCACAATCCCCTCCTTAGTTTTATGCCATCTCTGGTTTCCATTTTCACGCCTTGTGAGATGCGCGAGAATTACCAAAATACGAAATGCGCTCTCACGGGCTGCATGCAAACAACTGTGCTCAGAGACGCACGAGCATCGTTTACAAAGGCAGACAGCATCGTTTACCTTGTCTTTGTTTGTGTTATTGCATTCTCAATTCCAAGTCGTCACATACGGTTAGCCACATATATTGTTTAACTAAAATAGCCATGGTTGATTTGAGATTGTTTCGGCAAACCGTCTAAGGCTGAAAAACGGCCGTTCAAATGGTCGATCAGAAGGGGCGCATCCCTGACAGCCTTATTCGGTATTTGCACTGTGCAAGACTGCCAAATCGTGCAATTCTGACATGCAAACGAGTGGACCCGCTCAATAAATGAGTTCCGAGGGAGATTGGGGATTACCGCCCGTTAAGAAACTCTCATCTTGGCCAAATGAAATCTCTTCACCAGCGGCGAATTTTTGCTCATCTCCCTCCGTGAGCAGGTTCTTCCCGTCATCCGCAAGGGACTCCAGTTCATCCACATGGACTGCGCACCAAGTCCCGCAAAGGGCAAGCGGGGATTTTGTACCGAATCTCAAATCAATGCCCTCACACATGCGCACGGACGCCCACGACAAGGTCTATGAGGGGGCAAATCTGGAATACGGGGATTCCGCATATTGCTAACGCACGGATTCCTACCCTGGATTCAACCCTTTTGCAGAAAATCGTCCTCATACTAACGAGAAAGGTCAGGACAATATATGCCCTGACCTGCGAAAACACTGGAGCCAGCAATCAGACTCGAACTGATGACCCCCGCTTTACGAGAGCGGTGCTCTACCAACTGAGCTATGCTGGCCTGCGCTTGAGCGCTCAACTACTATACGGGGACGCGCTCCGCTTTGCAAGCCTTACGGCGGATTTCTCCATGGATTCCCTCGCCGGATGGACGTACACGAACCCCATAGCGTTTCGCACGCGGCACTTAGCACCCATCAGGGTTGCCGAGGAGCACCTTCCTGCCCAAAAATTGCGGTTGCCGGCCCATTTTCGGCGAATCGCCGAGTACGAAAACTCTAACTTTTTGCGGAGCCGCAGGTAGACAAATGGCACTTGCAAGGTGATACTAAGCGAAACCCCGAATTTTGACCGGCAACCGCGATTTTTGTGCACTCCACCTTCGCAAGCGCGATTACTGCCCTCCCAATCACACCCAAGCAACTGGCACGGCACTAAAGCGACCAGCTTCCAGCCCCGCGACGTCCAAGTACACCCCTCACCGCTATGATGGTGAGCCTACGCAGGCAGCAGGCAGCGGGAGGGATGACATGAAAGACAACTCAAACGGCCACTTCCCCTCCCCCGCCGAGCTTCTCCCGCACGTGGTGCGCACGCAGTCTGGCCTCGCACTCGTTCACACCTCGCGTGTTCATGGCGTCTGGCAGCGAATCCTCAGCACGGGAGGCGTCTGGCAGTCCGCGACCTTGCTGGGTCCCCACCGCATGGACCCGCCGTTTGCCTACCACAGAGCATTCTGCCGCGTCTTTGACCTGGTGCCCAACGTACAGCGACTTCTCGCCATAGGCGGCGGTGGCTTTGCGTTTCCAAAATACGTTGCCGAGAAGCACCCTGAAGTCGTGACAGACGTGGTCGAGATAGATCCGGCGATCATCGAGGCCGCGGGACGCTGGTTCTACCTGGACGAGGCCTGCGAGCTGCAGAGGCGCGCAGGTGGCCAGCTCAACGTCATCTGCGCGGACGGCCGCCAGGTGCTCGATAACGCCACGTACTCCTCGTACGACGCGATCGTCCTCGACGCCTTTATCCGCGACGCTCCCGTGCGCACCCTTGCGACGGTTGACGCGTTTCAAGCTGCACACCAGGCGCTTTCTCCGCATGGCGTCCTTCTCGCCAACGTTGTTCCAGACGAGAACGACCCAGGAAACGGCTTTCTGAGGAGCGTGGTCGCCGGCCTGTCGGCGACCTTTGCGCATGTGGCGATTACCCTCGTGGTGGACCACCGGAACGTCGGCGAGAACTACATCGTCTTCGCCGCCGATGACGCACTCGACCTGCCGGATGCTGTTCCCTTTGACAATGACTTCCTTGGTGACGCGCTGCATGACGGTGCACTGTAGCCTACGGCCTGTTGTGACGCCAGAGGACCGATTCCTGCAGACGCAGCGGAGAAATAAGCCCTTCCGGCGAGAAAATGGCGCCGAAGCACCGGTTACCGACGGGACTCCGTACGAGATGCGCCCTCCGGCGTCGAAATAACGCCGGAGGGAAGGTTGCCGTCGGCGCTACTGCGAGAATGCGCCTTCCGGCGAGAAAAAGGCGCCGGAGGGAGGGCTCCCGACGGGATTCCGTACGAGATGCGCCCTCCGGCGTCGAAATGACGCCGGAGGGCGAGGTTAGTACGGATTCCCTGCTAAAACGTATCCTCCGGCGTCACGAGCCCGGCGCCAGCGCCCAGCGACCCACCGCCGTCCTACAGCATCCTCAGCACGCCGCGCACCAAGCGCTCGAAGTCCTCGGAGTAGCGGTCGGCACACGCGAGCACGGACTCGTGGTTCGTCTCGGCAGAGCCAGCCATGTTGGTGGCAAGCGTGAGCCCCAGAACGTTCATGTCGAGCGCACGCGCCATGATGACCTCGTTCACCGTGGACATGCCCGTGAACGAGACCCCCATCGCGCGCAGGGCGGAGACCTCAGCGGGCGTCTCGAACGACGGCCCCAGCACGCCGGCGTAGACGCCCTGCTGAAGCCCAATGCCAGCGTCATCTGCCACACCCTGAGCCAGCGTGCGCAGGTAGGGCGAGAAGGCCGCGCTCATGTCCACGAACGGCGTATCCACGTCGCGCAGCTCGTCCCACTCGGCGAGCGGGTTTCTACCCGTGAGGTTGATCTGGTCGGTGAGAATGCCAAGCCCCACCTTTGCGTTGCCCTCGACCGCGCCAGTGGCGCACGCGAAGATGATGTCGCGGCATCCAAGGCGGAACGCGTGACGCACAAGACATGTCACCTCGGAGGCGGAGTAGCCCTGGTAGAGGTGAATGCGTCCGGGGTAGACGACCACGGGCACATCGTCGATGGTGCCAACGGTGGCCTCGAAGTCGTGACCCCTAACGGGACGAGCGGACTCCGGGAAGCCCTCGATGTCATGGTAGTCGATGCGTCGCACCGGCTTGACGAGCCTTGCCAGGTGACCCAGTCCGGTTCCCAGCACAATGGCAACGGGATGCTCCACCGAGGGCTTGCAGGACTGAACCGTCTCCTCGCTAACCACGCAGATCCCCTCCTCCTCGAGGAGGCGAGCAAAGACGCCCTCCCCCTCGGTCAAGTTACCGGTATACGTACCATCGTAGATGACGTGGACACCGCATGACGGGCTTTTTGCCTTGAGGACGGCAAGCGGTGCCCCCGTGCGGCGGGCAACGGCGAGCATCTCCTCGCTCCCGCGCCCAAAGGCCTCGGTAACGTCGGTGCCGTCCCGAAGCCACACGCGTCCGTCACGCTGCTCGGCGGGCGGCCGTGGCACGGGCAGCCGCGCGGCGGTCTCGGGACACACCAGCGTAACCTCGAGCTTCTCGGCAAGGTCGAGAACGGCCCGACACGGCTTGGAGCCTCCGTCGTAGCGAACGGGCTTCCCCAGAAGGCAGGCACTCACAATCGCACGCATTGGCACTCCCCTCTTGCAACCGTCGTCGCGCTGCACTGGCGTGGCCGTCGGCGACACGTTCCTCGCGGAATATCAAAATTGTCAGCAAAAAAGGGACGGAGCGCAATGCCCCGTCCCCCATGGTGACGCCCTTGCTTTCAGCCATCCCCACTAGACCGTCAGCGAGTTGATCTGGATGGAGGTCTTCGAAAGCAGCCCGTTGACGTAGGTGGTCCACTCGCTCGACGCCTGCGAGGCAGCGGTGGAGTAGTTGGAGTACGCCACGTAGTAGGCCTGCTCGGCAGCGGCGTACGTCGCGGAGTCGTTGGAGATGGAGTAGGTCGAGAGCGCCGAGTAGTACGCACCGTCCGTGCTCGCCCAGGTGTTGTTCGTGGAGTCCCACTCGTCGCCCGCGAGGTTGATGATGTACTGCGCGTAGTCGGCGGAGGCAGTGTCCTCGTTGCCGTCAGAGGGCGCGGTGGGGGCGGTGGGCTGGTCGGGGACCGTGGTGGTGATCACGGAGTCGCGGAGCTTCTTGATGACCGCGGCGTCGTGGAGGAGAGACTTGGTAGCATCCTCGTCCAGGCCGTAGTTGGAGCCGATGGTCGCAAAGTCGTCGGTACCAAGGGTGCTCTGTGCGTAGCTGCTCACGTCGTCGTCGGTCACGGTGATGTTCTGGCTCTCTGCCTCCGCAAGGACGACCTTGTTGCGTGCATAGCTCAGGATGTCGTCCGCAGAGGGGACGTTGTAGGAACCGTCACTGTTTGCCTGGTTCTCGAGCGACCCGTTCTGCTGCAGCACCTCGCGCGCGGTGATCGCGTGGCTGGAGCCGTCATAGGTGTACGTCGCGATGGTCGAGTCGAGGTCCGACTCGCTGAGGGTCGTCTTTCCCGATGCGGTACCGGAGCCGTTCGAAAGCAGGAAGTGGCCGCAAAGGACGCCCACGACCAAGGCGACCGCGCAGATCGCAATCCAGACGGGCGTGCCCAGCGAGCGCTTTGCGCCCTTGGGTGCCTTGGGGGCACCGTTCTTCTCGATGGTGCTGTCTGCCATGTGCTCACCTCTCGAATCGGCGCGGGGTTCCCGCGCCATGGTTCTCTCATAGAAACCCAGCAGATACATACGGTTGGCATTCTACCCTAGAGCCAACGCGCGCCCGGCTCAACGCGGCGCGCTCCCCCGTGTTAGCACATGCACGCAGCCAACCTTAAAGAGGGGGCGAGAAATGCGCCGTACGGGTCCAACGGGCGCGGCCTACGCCGGTGCCCCTACTTGGCCTTGCCCTTGGCAATAGCGAGAATGTCGCCCGAGAACTGCTTGATGTAGCCGTTGCCGCTCTCCGCGTCAAACTTCACGCGCGAGACAAGCTCCTTGGCCGTCTTCTTGGAGATGTCGCCGCCGGCGAAGGCGAGAAGCCCCTCGAGCATGTCGCGGTACTCGGCATCGCCGTGGTAGCACTGGATCGCCTCGTCCAGAAGGGGCCAGGCCTCGTCGGAGCGCGCGGGAGAGGTGGCCCCCAGGCGGCAGAGGAAGAGGAACGCTGCCAGGCGCACCGTCGCGGAGTCGTCGTCGAAGAGCGACGCCTCGGCGCCGTCGAAGGCGGCGCTCACCTGGTCGGCGTATGCGTCCGTCATGGTGGAGAGGGCGTCGAGCACCTCCCAGCGCGTCTGTGCCTCCGGGCGGTCAAGGGCGTCGATCAGCGCGTCGATGTGGCCGGCGAGCAGCGACGGGTCCTTTGCCGCCACGGCCGCGATGTCCTGCGACACCTCCTGACGGTGCCTACGGCTCGATGCCGAAAGGCCGTCAATCAGGGCCGCGACGCCCGCCGCGCTCATAGTCTTGTTGTTCTCCTCTGCCATTGCCAAGTCTCCTCTCTTAGCCCCGCGCTACTCGTGGAAGCCGTCTACCACGACGGTTCCACTCTTGGGGTCCTGGTGGATGTCGATAAAGCCAAGCTTCGCTGCCTCGCGGATGAGCGCCGTGAAGGAACGGTACCCAAACGAGCCCTCCGAGAACTGCGGACGCTTGCGGCGCATGGTGTCCTTCAGGCGGCTTGCCAGGATGAACGAGTCGCTCTCGCGCTGCAGAGCGTCGATGGTCTCGAAGAGCAGCTGGTAGCAGGGCTGCTTCTCCTTGGGAACCTTCTGCGAGAAGTCCGGGATGCCCGCCGAGCGGGTGAGGTCCTCGTAGAAGATGAACTCGTCGCAGACCTCGGCCAGAAGCGAGCTGGTTGACTCCTTCATGCCCACGCCAATGACCGTCTTACCAAACTCCTTGAGCTTGGAGACAAGCGGCGAGAAGTCCGAGTCACCGGAGAGAATCGCAAAGGTGTCGATGTGGTCCTTGGTGAGACACATCTCGACGGCGTCCACGGCAAGGCGGATGTCGGCCGAGTTCTTGCCGGTGTAGGCGCGGTCCGGTATCTCGATGAGCTCGATGCCCAGCTCGTGCAGGGGCGTGACGGCAGTGTCGAAGCGCTGCCAGTCGCAGTAGGCGCGCTTGGCCGTGATGCGGCCCTTGTCGACCAGACGCTCCAGGATGAGCTTGACGTCGGGCGCGGGGCCCGGCTCCTGGTGGCCGTTCCGCTTGCGCTTTCCGGTGCCCAGCGCAAGGTTCTCGTAGTCTATGAACACCGCAATGGAGCTCTGCGGCATGTCGGTGGTTGCCATCTAGTGCCTGGTTCCCTTCTCGACGTTGGCGCCGGTCTCGGCGTTTGGGGTTTCTGCCTGGACGCTCATGAGTTCCGGCTCGGGCTTGCCCTCCTTGCGCGCCTTGCGAACGGCACGTCTGCGGGCCTTCTCGGCCTCGGTGCGATTGGTCTGGTCCTTGTTCACGTTGAAGTACTTGTCGGCGAACTTCCAGGGACCGACGGACTCGCCAAAGCCGATCTTTGCCCCGGCAAGTGCGCCAGCCATGAGCCCAAGGACCAGGCCAGCGAGCGTGAGCAGCTGGACAGCCCACACCATGGCAGAGACTGCGACGCCCACCAAGATGATCTTGAGGTTCGCGAGATGGAAGTCGCGCTTCTCGACGCACTTCTTGCCCATCTCCTCGCCCACGTGCTCGCCAATGACAAGGCCAAAGGCAAAAAGCATGATCACGAAGATGGCAACAGCGAAGCTGCCTGTGCCAAGGCTGTTCTCGTCCATGCGGGGCTACTCCCCGTCCCCATGGTGGTGGCAGCAGTGGCCGTCCTCGTGGCCGTGGCCGCCGCAGCAGCCGTCACCGTGGCCCTCCCCGTGGCCGCCGCAGCAGCCGTCGCCGCCGTGGCCGCCGCAGCAGTGGCCGTCCTTCTCGCCCTCGTCGGCGAGGTCCTCCACGTCGAGCTTGGACCAGTCGAGGCCGGCCGCCGTGCAGGTGACCTCGTCCTGGTAGAGAAGGCTTATTGCCTGGGTGCCAAGACGCGCGCCACCAATCTGGTACAGCATGTCATAGAGGGTGTAGGCCGTCTCGGCGCCGGGAAGGGTGATGTCTGTGTCCTCGGCCTGCGCGAGCGCAAGCCCCAGGTCCTTGCGCAGGTGCTCCACGAGGAAGCCGGGCTTGTAGTCGCCATCGAGCGACTTGGGCGCCAGACGATCCATGGCAACCGAGCCGCCCATGCCGTGGCTCACCATGTCGAGCGTCTGGGCAACGTCGAGGCCGCCCTGCTCGGCGAGGGCCATGGCGTCCGCGTAGCCCACCATGCACGCGGCAAGCGAGACCTGGTTGCAGAGCTTGGCCGTCTGGCCCTTGCCAGCGCCGCCCATGTAGTAGATCTTGTCCGAGAAGGTCTGGAGGATGGGCAGCACGGGCGCGGCGTAGCTCTCCTTGGCGCCCACAATGAGCGTGAGCGTACCAGCCTTGGCACCGGTGTCACCCCCGGTTACGGGGCAGTCGAAGGCGTGCTTGTCCTCGACCTCGCAGGCGTCGTGGATGTCCTTGGCGAGCTGCGCCGAGGAGGTCGTGAGGTCAACCAGGTAGGCGCCCTTCTTTGCGGCGCGCACCAGGCCGTCCGTTGAAAGATAGACGTCCTCGACGTCTGCGGGATAGCCGAGCATGGTGAAAATGACGTCCGCGTTGGCTGCAGCCTGGGCGGGGGTGTCGGCCCAGTGCGCGCCCTTGGCGAGAAGCCCCTCGGCCTTCGACTTGGTGCGGTTGTTTACCGTGAGGTCGTAGCCGGCGTCCAGGATGTGGCCTGCGATAGGGGCACCCATGATGCCGGTGCCGATGAAGGCGACCTTGGTCCTGTGGGTTGTGGGCATGTGATAGGTCCTTTCATGTGAGGGAGGCCGCCCCAAAGCGTCTCGCTCCGAGGCGGCCCGGTTCTGTGCCGAGGCTAGGCTTGTGCGCCCGGGTTGCTGGGCGCGTCTTGGGCACCGCCGTTGCTTGCGCGGCCTCGCACGCGCTTGGCGATGCGGTCGGTGAGCGAGAGCTTCTCGCGGCGGTCGGTGCCCCAGAAGACGAGGGCCACCATGCCCGGTCCCACGTGGGTCCCCAGGATGGGCGAGACCGAGGAGCGAATGACGGTGACGTCCTCGCAGCCCTTCTCCTTGCGGATCTCGTGCTCGAGCCAGTCCGCGTCCTTCTCGGCGTCGGTCGAGACGATGGCAAGCGGGAGTGACGAATCGTGGGCGTAGTTGTCGCGGAAGTCCTGGATGATGGCCCGCAGCGCCTTCTTGCGGCCGCGGCACATGCCGCGCAGCGTGAGGGCGCCGTTGAGGTCATAGGAGAGCTCGGGCTTTATGTCGAGCTTGCCGCCCACGTTGGCCGCGGCTGGCGGGATGCGGCCGCCCGCGGCAAGCGCGTCAAAGCTGTCGAGCGTGAAGTAGCCGTGGATGAAGTAGCGCGCGTCCGAGGCCCAATCGTAGAGCTCGCGCGCCGTGAGGCCGTTTGACGCCTGACGCACGACCTCGATGGCGAGAAGCTCGCCGGCAGCGGAGTCGCAGCGGTTGTCCAGGACGTAGATCTCGGTTCCGGGGCGCTTCTCGCGAAGCATCTCCGCCGCCTGGCGGGCGGCGTTGATGGAGGACGAGAGGCCCTCGGAGAGTCCCATGTAGATGATGGGGAGACCCTCCTCGGTCGCCTTCTCGAAGACATCGAGGTAACGGCCGGGCGTCACCGCGCTGGTGGTGTAGTGGGTCTCGGGATGCTTGCGCATGTTCTCGTAGAACTCGTGCGGATCTTGGGTCTTCCACATGTCATCCACGTGCTCCACGCCATCGGAGTCCACGTAGGTGAAGGGTATGACCTCGACGCCGAGCTGCTCGGCCACGCCCGGGGCGTAGTCGGACGTTGAGTCGACGATGATGGTGACGTTGCGCCTCTGATGGTAGCGCCGGCCGACGCCTGCGACGTCGGCCGGTGCCTGTGACGATTGGGGAGCTTCCTCCTGGGCGCTTATGGTCTTCTGGTCCTTCTCTTCTGCCATTCGCTCAGTCTTTCCCGCTTACGCGTCCGGGTTTTCCTCGACCTTGGGCTTGATGATGCCGTAGCCGCCATTTTTCCTATGGTAAATGACGTTGACCAGACCGGTGGTGGCGTTCGTGAACACATAGAAATCATGGCCGAGAAGATCGGTCTGAACGAGGGCCTCCTCCTCGCTCATGGGCGTGAGCTCGACATACTTCTCGCGCACGAGCTGGTCGTCCTCCTCCTCGGGCGCAGGCGCGATGAGGTTGGCAAGCTCGTCTGCGCTGGGCACGGGTGCCGGCGGGACCTGGGCGCGCTGGCGACGGTCTATGACGCGCGTCTTGTACTTGCGCAGCTGGCGGGTGACCTTGTCGGCCGCCTCGTCGATGGCGGCGTACATGTCGTCGGCGCTGGCAACCACGCGCACCACGTTCTTGCGTACGAAGACGGTGGCCTCGCAGGTCTTGCGATCCGGGTTCGAGGGGTTCTTGTCAACGCGAAGCACGACGTCGCAGCTCATGGGCGAGATGTCGAACACCTTGAGGGCGTCCCCTATCTTCTCGTTGACGCGGTCACGCAGCGCGTCGGAAACGGTGACCTTGCGGCCCGAGATCTTGATGTCAACCATGCGTGCCTCCAATCGATTGCCCTGCCATCCCCGCGCAAGCGCCGACGCGAGTCTGGCCGTACTTGGTTGGTACCCAAAGCGGCCGCGGGCTACGCGCGAGGGACGGCGGACGAGCGGATATGGGCAGCGGGCGCAAGGGGGACAGCAACCGCAATCAGCGCGGAGTTCCGTCACACGTTCGCACACGAATGTGTGACGCGCGCAGGCCGATACAGATTCGGCATGCGAATGTGTATCGCAAGACCCGAAAGGCTGGCCACAAAAGAGCGTTCCACCCAGCTGACCTGGTATTCGACCCCACACTCGCGCACCGGGGCCTCCGCTTTGGGGCTACTCGGCCCCTCACTCACGACCCTCTCGCCCGCGAGGCCGTATACCTCTCGTCTAACGGGCGGTGCGACTTACCTCTAGGACGAGCCGTGCTCGCCGCAGGGCGCACCCCGCGACTTACGTGGATCCTTTTGGCCTCGTCTGCCATGAACTAGGGCGCACGCATGCGCCCGCAACCACAGACCTGGGTGGAACGCAGGAGATTATAGCAGCTAGGATGCCCTGACCAGCCAGATTGGACCCTCGGCCCGCGCCTCGCCACGCCAGATCACCACACACGGGCAAGCGCGCACGCCGTGACAGACGCGGCGCCGCGCGCGAGAAGCGCCCTCGTGGCCTCGCGCACCGACGCGCCCGTGGTTATCACGTCATCGAGCAGCAGCAGGTCAAGGCCCGAGACGTCATCGCGCACCGAGATGGTGCCCGCGAGGTTGGCCGCGCGTTCCTCTCGCCCAAGGGAGCGCTGGTCGAGAGAATGCGGGCGCACCAGGACGTCCGCGAGCTCGAGGCCCTCCTCGCGGCAGAGCGCACGGGAGACAAGCTCCATGTGGTCGAAGCCTCGCCGGGCAAATGCCGCCGAGGTCGCGGGCACAAAGCACACGGCGTCGATGGCGTGCGGGTCAAAGCGGGCGCAGCCGTCGCGCGCCGGCCAGGCGGACGCCTCGTCCAGCGCCGTCGCCATGGCAGCGGCGATGACCGGCGCCAGACGAAGCTCATGCGCATCCTTGAGGCACGAGACCATGCGCGCGGGCGTGCCGGCAAACCCCAGCGCGCAGACGGCCGCGCGCGTCTCCCAGTCGTGCTCGCACTCGGTGCAGGTGAGAAAGCCAAAGGGAGCCCCGCAGTCCGGGCACGCCCAACGCTGGCAAATCCAGGGGAGGTCTTCTCGGCACTCCTCGCAGACAAGTTCGCCGGGCATCTCGCAGGCGACGCAGCGCGTGGGCCACAGCAGCTCAGCTGTGCCAGAGGCGAGAAAGGACGCGCCGTCGAGGAGGCGGCCGAGCGTGCCCTCTGTCCCAAACGACATGCGACCCCCATCGCTCGCGCGGACGGGGATCGCATCGGTTGGGTTCGATGGTAGCACGGGTAGCGGTGTGCGTCCGGGAGACACCCCCGAGCAGGTTGCGTTGTCGCAGTTCACGCATCCGGCATCCGGCGTCGCGCCCCCGACATCAGGCAAGAGCCCTGGGTCCACGCTCTCCTCGTTGCGCCGTGGGCTCGGCGTACACATTCGTACACGAATGTGTATCGCGCGCAGGAATACACAAAACTGAACGCCGAATATGTATCGGTCCGCACCGCTAGTATCGGCTCGCGCTATTATCCGGGAGCTCGGAACAGCTCGCAGCGGACGGCGGCAACCTCGCAGCAGGTACGTCACAGATTCGTCGCCGGTGCCAGCAGGGCCACTTCTACCCGAGAAGCGTGAGGGCGTTCTCCCAGAGCGCGGCGTACGTCTCGTCCCTTGTCGCCACCCCGGCATCCTCGCGAGCCGCAGCGACGCATGCTGCCGAGAAGGCCACCATGGCCGGCTCGCACTCCTCGCCACGCAACGGCACGGGGGCCATGTAGGGGCAGTCCGTCTCGGAGAGTAGCAGGTCAGAGGGGCACGCTGCTGCAGCCTCGCGAATGTCATCGGAGCGCTTGAACGTGGCCGCACCGCCAAAGGCGATGTGGCACCCCAGTTCCACGAAGGGGGCCATGACCTCGGGGCCGTCCGTGAAGCAGTGCAGGTTGCAGCCGGCAGCAGGAACGCCCTCCTCGGCAAGCACCCGCGCGGCCAGCTCGTGCGCGGAGTGGTCGTCTGGCTCCTGGCCATCCCGGATGTGCAACTCCACGGGCAGGCCGTGCTCGCGGGCAACGGCAAGCTGCCGCCTAAACGCCGCCTCCTGCACGTCTGCCGGAAGCTCGTTGTACGGCCCAAAGTCCAGGCCAATCTCACCCACTCCCACGCAGCGCGGGCTGGCGAGAAGCTCGTCCAGGCAGGCAAGCGCGGCCTTGTCCAGCCTCGCCGCGCCATACGGATGCGCGCCGGCCACGATGCGCACGCGCTCGACAAGCGGCGGGAGGTCCGGATACCCCGCAGGCACGGGCGGCACAAGCCCATGCCGCGCGCACTCCTCCAGGCATGCGGCGGCATGCTCTACCTGCTCGTCAATCCACGCGAGATACGCCGAGGCCGTGGGAAAGAGACGCGGCACCTCGTCCACCGGGTCGACCGGCACCACCAGGAGGCGCACCCCCGCCAGCGCCGCACGGCAGATGGCGATCGAGGGGTCGTGGCATGTGAAGCTCGTGAGGTGGCCATGGGTGTCCGCGAGCGGCGCGCTCGCCTTTGGCAACTCGCGCGGGCGGCCCTTGCGGTCGTGGAAGAGGTGGCCGTCCTCCAGCGTGAGGGCGTCAAGGCCGAGAAGCGCGCTAGGCATCTGGGCCGCCCTCCCCCGTCGCTGCACCCGAAGCCGTAGCGCCCTCGAGCGCCACGGCAAGCCGCACGAAGTCCTCGGGCGAGAGGGTCTCGGCGCGCACGCTCGGCGCAATCCCACATGCGGAGAAAGCCGCGTCCAGCGCGTCCTTCTCGTACCCGCTCGAGGCCATGGAGTTCCGGATGGTCTTCCTGCGCTGCGCGAACGCCGCGTCGATCACCGCGGGCGTCGATGCCGGCACGCCCGAGAGCGGTGCCCGATCGATGCGCACCACGGCGGAGTTCACGTGCGGCGGCGGGTTGAACGAGCCCGGACCCACTTCGAAGCGTCCGGTAACCCGGCCGAGAAGGGCCAGCTTGGCCGTGTAGGCACCGTAGGTCTTGGACCCAGGCGCGGCGCAGATGCGGTCCGCGACCTCGGCCTGCACCATCACCACGGCACGCTGCACGGATGGCATCTCGGAGAGCACCTTGAGAGTGAGGGTCGCCGCCACCTGGTACGGCAGGTTCGAGACGAACTTGCCCGGCTCGAGCGGCAGCCCGTCAGGGAGAACCCGGAGGGCATCCCCCATCACGAGGTGCAGCCGCTCGGAGTCCTGCGCGCAGGTCTCGGCCAGCACGGGCTCGAGCTGACGGTCGGCCTCCACGGCACAGACGGCGCAGCAGCGCGGCAGCATGGCCACCGTGAGAGTGCCGATGCCTGGCCCCACCTCGAGCACCACGTCCGCAGGGTCAAGCTCCGCCAGCTCCAGGATCCGGCCGATCACCGTGTCGTCGACCAGGAAGTTCTGCCCAAGCCTATGCTTGGTCGAAAGGCCAAACTCGTCGAGCACTTCTCGCGTTGCGGACTGGTTGGCAAGCCAGGAATGCATGGCGCCTACTTCTTGGCCAGGCGCGGGAAGAGCGCGTCGCCCTTCGTCACCTCGACACCGCCGGCGAGGCGGCCCCACTCGCACGCGGAGGCGAGGTCGGTGGTGCTCACCTCGTCGCCGGCGCCCATGCGGCGCAGCACCTCGGCTGAGGTCTCGGGCATGAACGGCGCCAGCAGGTGCGCGCAGATGCGGATGGACTCGAGAAGGTTCGCGATAATCTGTGCCAGCTCGCCGGCACGTGCCGGGTCCTTTGCCACGGCCCACGGCGCAGAGTCCTCAACGTAGTGGTTGGCGGCGTGCACGAGCTCCATCACCACGTCCTTGGCCTGAACGTACTCGAGCTTGTCCATGTGCTCGGCGTAGCGGCCCTCGATGCCCTGGGCGATCTCGCGCAGGGGGCCCTGCTCGTCCGCCCAGCCATCGGCCAACTCCGGCGTCTTGCCGTCGAAGTACTTCGCGCTCATGTTGAGCGCACGCGACACCAGGTTGCCCCAGCTGTTGGCCAAATCGGCGTTGTAGACCTGCTCCATGCGAGAGAAGCTGATGGCTCCGTCCTCGCCGGGCACCACGTCGGTCATGAAGTAGTAGCGGTAGCCCTCCACGCCGAGAAGGTCGATCACGTCCTGCGGTGCGATGGCATTGCCACGGCTCTTGGACATCTTCTCGCCCTGGCCCGTCTCCTCGTTGCGCACCATGAGGAAGCCGTGGGCAAAGACGTGCTCGGGCAGCGCCTCGCCGATGGCCATGAGCATGGCAGGCCAGATCACGCAGTGGAAGCGGATGATGTCCTTGCCCACCACGTGGTACTGCGCGGGCCAGCGATACGCCAGCTCGGCCTTGGCCTCGGGCGTGTCCACACCGTAGCCCACGGCGGTCATGTAGTTGAGAAGGGCGTCAAACCACACGTAGGTAACGTGCTTCTCGTCGAAGGGTACGGGAATGCCCCAGTCGAAGCTCGTGCGCGAGACCGAGAGGTCCTGGAGGCCGCTCTCAACAAAGCTGCGGACCTCATTCATACGGAAGTCGGGCTGGACAAAGTCCGGGTGCTCGTCGTAGAGCTTGAGGAGGCGATCCTGGAACGCGGAGAGCTTGAAGAAGTAGGACTCCTCCTGCACGCGCTCGAGCGGGCGGCCGCAGTCGGGGCAGAGGTGCTGGCCCTCGGTGTGGTGCTCCTCGTCGGATTTTGTGACCTGGGTCTCGGTGAAGTAGGTCTCCTCGGGCACGCAGTACCAGCCGTCGTAGGAGCCCTTGTAGAGGTAGCCAGACTCCTTCATGCGCTCCCAGAGGTACTGCACGGCGTCGTGCTGGCGCTGCTCGGTGGTGCGGATGAAGTCGTCGTTCGAGATCTCGAGCTGGCGCCAGAGGTCCTTGAAGAACGGGGCCTGGGAGTCGCACCACTCCTGCGGGGTCATGCCATGGGCGGCTGCGGCCTCCGCAACCTTCTCGCCGTGCTCGTCCATGCCCGTGAGGAACTTGACGTCATAGCCCGTCGCGCGACGGTAACGCGCCTCGACGTCGCAGAGGATGGTCGAGTAGGCCGTGCCCAGGTGCGGCTTGGCGTTGACGTAGTAGATGGGCGTGGTGATGAAGAAGCTCGGCTTTGCCATGGGTTGGGTCTCCTAATGACGGATCGTGCGTAGATGCGCTGCGCGCATGCGGTAGGAGATTATACAGCGTACGAGAAGGACGCCGCGAGGGGCTCACGAAGGGCCCACGCGGCGCCTGGCGGCAACGACACCCTAGCGTCTGAGGCTCCCCATGAGGCCGCGCGCAAGCTGCCGCGTGACCTCGCGCCCGAAGGAGCCGATCATCGAGGTAGCAACCCTTCCCACCTGCTTGGCGACCTCCTGCTGGGCCTTCTCGCGCTCCCGGGCCTCGCGCTCGGCCTGCTTCTGGGCGGCCGCCTCGGCGCGCGCAGCCTGGCGCTCTGCCTCGCGGGCGGCCTTCTCCTCTGCCTTCTGCTGCTCCTTGGCTGCACGCTCGGCCTCCTTCTGGCGCTTGGCCTCGAACTCCGCCCTCTCCTTCTCGAAGGCGGCGCGCTCGGCTGCAAGCTGGGCGTTTGCCGCCGCCACGTCACGCTGGCCCTGGATCTGCTCGTAGGCGCTCTCGCGGTCTATGGCCGTGCCGTACTTCTCCATGAGGTCTGCCTGGGCGGCGTAGACGCCGTCCATCACGTCCGCGTCCGCCGCAGCCATGCGGCACTGGGGGAAGAGCACGCGGGCGCGCTCCACAACGGATGGCCTGCCCTCCTCGTCCAGAAGGGAGACAAGGGCCTCGCCGGTGCCCAGGTCCTGGAGCGACTGCGCCGAGTCGAAGGCGGGGTTCTCGCGGAAGCTCGCCGCGGCGGCACGCACGGCCTTCTGCTCGGCGGGCGTGTACGCGCGCAGGCCATGCTGCACGCGGTTGGAGAGCTGCGCCAGCACCTCGTCGGGGATGTCCGACGGCGACTGCGTGATGAAGTAGACTCCCACACCCTTCGAGCGCACAAGCTTCACCACCTGGACGATCTTGTCCACGAGCCCCTTGGGCATGTCGTCGAAGAGCAGGTGCGCCTCGTCGAAGAAGAACACGAACCTGGGCTTGTCGGGGTCACCCACCTCGGGCAGAAGCTCGAAGAGCGAGGAGAGCATCCAGAGCAGGAACATGGCATAGATCTGGGGCGTCTGGACGAGCTTGGCCGCATTGAGGACGTTCACGTACCCGCGGCCGTCCGGGGCGCAGGCAAACCAGTCCCCAAGGTCAAGGTTGGGCTCGCCAAAGAAGATGTCTCCGCCCTGGTCCTCCACCGAGATGAGCGCGCGCTGGATGGCGCCGACCGACTGCGGCGAGACGTTGCCGTAGGTGGTCTGGTACTCCTTGGCGTGCTCGGAGACATACGAGAGCATCGCACGCAGGTCCTTGAGGTCTATGAGGAGAAGGCCGTTCTCGTCAGCCACGCGAAAAACGATGTTGAGGACGCCCTCCTGGACCTGCGTGAGGCCAAGGATGCGGGCGAGCATGACGGGGCCCATGTCCGAGACGGTCACGCGCACGGGGATGCCCCTGTCGCCCAGCATGTCCCAGATGCGCACCGGGGCGCCCTGGAAGCTGACCTCGTCCTCCTTGAGGTTGAAGGTGTCCTGGCAGCGCTTGCGGATGAAGTCCGTCATCTCGCCGGCCTGCGCCATGCCCGTGACGTCGCCCTTGACGTCGGCCATGAAGACGGGCACGCCTGCCTGCGAGAAGCCCTCCGCAAGGACCTTGAGCGTGACGGTCTTGCCCGTGCCGGACGCGCCCGCGATGAGTCCGTGACGGTTGGCCTGGTTGAGGAGCAGGCAGCAGGGCTTCTCGCCCTGGGCGATCCAGATCTTGTCACCTACGAGCATGGGGCCTCCCAACGTGGTCTGTGATACAAGGTGCTGTTATGTGGATTGTAGTGCGTGCGCGAGGGGCTGCCGGGGCAAGGGGCTACGGCTCGGCGGGCGCAGCCGCTGCCACCACCTGGTCATAGACCTCGGCACGGGGAACCGAGAATTCCTTGGCGAGCCGCTTTGCCAGCGCGGACTTTGGCTCCCCTGCGGCAAGACCCTCGCGGATGGCCTCCTCGAGGGTGAGGGCCGCGCCAGCGCCTGCCGCACTGCGGCGGCGCTCCTCGAGCTCCTCCGCCGTGGGCGGGGCGATCACGATCACGCACTCCCCCCGGACCTCCTCGCGTGCGGCCACGGCTGCCGCAAGCGCGGCGGCTTCGTCGCGCACGACCTCCTCGTGCAGCTTGGTGAGCTCGCGCACCAGGGCCACGCGACGGGCCGGCATGGCCTCGGCCACACTCGCAAGCGTTGCCACCACGCGGTGCGGAGACTCGTAGCAGACAATCGCACCCGGCACCAGCGCCAACTCGCCGAGCCGCGCGACCTGCGCGGAGTGCCGACGCGGCAGGAAGCCCTCAAAGAAGAAGTGCTCGCACGCAAGGCCGGAGGCGACCACGGCGCAGGTCACGGCCGAGGGCCCCGGCACCACCTCCACGGGAAGCCCCGCGTCAAGGGCGGCGTCCACCAGGCGCTGGCCGGGATCGCTCACGCCAGGCATCCCCGCGTCGGAGACAAACGCCACGCGCTCCCCCGCCTCGATGCGCTCGAGCGCAGAGGCGACCCTCGACGCAATCACGTTCTCGTCGCATCGGACGAGAGGGACGTGCAGGTCAAAGGCTGAGAGGAGCCGTGCCGTGACGCGGGTGTCCTCGCAGAGGATGACGTCCGCCTCGCCAAGCGTGCGCCTCACGCGCGGCGATGCGTCCTCGAGGTTTCCGATGGGCGTGCCCACCACAGAGAGAATGCCGGCCATCAGCAGATAAGCCCCCGCTCAAAGGAGGAGAGCGCCACGCGGGCGTCCCAGCTGGAGAGCCTGCCCGTGGTCTTCCAGGTCTGGAAGAACCAGGCAGGGAGCTTCTCGTATGCCGTGAGCTGCTCGGACGAGTAGATGCGCTCAAGCGCCACGCGACCCTCGGGCGTCATGGCGGCGTCTGCGATGGGGAGTGCCGAGGACCACTTGCCCACCATCACGGGAAGGCCGCTCTTCTGGTCCTCGCGGATGTGACGGTGAATCTCGGCCATGATGCGACGCAGGCCCAAGGTGTTGGCCACGGGTGCGTAGCCCATGTTCGCCATGATCGCGGAGGGCTTGTCCAGATGGCAGTCGAGCCAGACGTTCTGGTATTGGCGCTGGGCCATGAAGCGGCGCCAGTCGGTGGGTATGCCCGCGTCGGGGAGAATGACCACCGGGTCTGGGCCAGCTGCCTCTCGCACGCGGTCGTAGGCAGCGCGGTAGTAGTTTCTCAGCAGGTGGCCGGGAAGGCCATCGGTAACGCCAAGACCGCGCCGCGTCTGGATGCGGGCGTCGTCTGCGACCTCGATGCCAAAGAAGCCCATGCGAGAAGCGTACCTCGAGCCGAGCTGCGAGAGGACCCAGAGGGAGTTCTCGCGAATGCCGCGCTCGTCGGTGAAGTTGTTCCAGGTCTGCTCGTCGCCAGGCACGCCGGGGTTTACGGCGAGCACGAAGACCACCTTGAGGTCTATCTCCTCGGCCCACTCGAGCGCCTGGTCGACGTCCTCAATGCAGCCCAGGTAGGGGCCGGGGTTTGGACCGCCCTCGCCAAAAACGTACCAGGGGATGGGAAGCCTCACGGCATTGAAGCCGCGCGAGGCGATGCGCGAGAAGTCGTCCCTCGTCACGAAGCGGGCGCGGTGACGGCGCACCACTTCCCGGTACCCCCTGGCACCGAGCGACGTGACAAGCGAGGGCTCGTCAAGCGCACCCGAGCCGGAGAAAAGCTCCGGCGTGACCCAGGGCTCGAGCGTAAGCCAGCCGGTAAGGTTCACACCGTGGAGGGCGTTCTCTGCCATGTGCCACCTCGCTCCCATCAAAGTTCAGCGCTTCTTCAGAGTGTAGCGCAGGTTGTGGAGTTGGACGAACCAACCAGCAGTATTGCCATGACGCTTCTGTCACATGTCCGGGTTCAAACGGAGGTGCGAAGCGATACACATTCGGCGTACGAATCTGTGACGACCTGCGCGGGATACACATTCGCGCACGAATGTGTATCAGCCCTTGGCGAAAAGCCCCTTGGCAAGAAGGCCATTGGGCGCCGAGAGACCCCGGGCCGCAAAACGCCAGGCCTACTCCCCGTCCGGCTCGTACGACGCCCGGTTGTTGGGGGTCTCGTTGCAGTCCACACGACAAACGGGGAGACCGCGTACCGAGAGCCGCTCGAAGAGGTAGCGGGCGAGGTTCTCCGACGTGGTTCGGAAGGGCAGGATGGTCAGACTGAAGCCCTCGGAGGCCAGAGCCTCGAGCGTTGCGGGAGCAAGCGAGCCCTCCTCGACGAGGAAGGTGTGGTCGAGGGCATCGCACTCCTCGCGGACAATCCGCTTGAGCGTGGCAAAGTCCACGACCATGTCCTTCTCTGTGCCAGATGCGCCCAGCTCGTTGGAGCGGACGTAGGCGGTGACACGCCACTGGTGCCCGTGCAGGTTCTCGCACTTGCCGTTGTAGTCGGTGAGGAAGTGCGCCGAGTCGAACCAGTACTCGGTCGAGAGCGTGTACATGCGAGTCCCCCTGTTGTGAAGCGGTCAGAAAGCGAAGTGGCCCATCGAGAGTCGGCCCGTCTTGGCCGGCAGGTGAATCTGAGAAGGTTTTGGACGTTTTGGCCGAGAAAAAACGACGTTATATGACCAAAAGCCTCTTCAATAGCTCCGGCGGGACCTACTCCCCCGTCGGTGCCGGCGAGCTGCCGCCCTCGCCGCCGCCTCGGCGTCCGCGGCCTCCGCGATGACGGCGACGCCTCTTGGGGGCAGCTTCGTCACCGGCAGCCTGGCCGGCAGCGCCGTCGGCAGGCTTCGCAGGCGCCATGTGCTTGGGCGCGGGACGGCTGCCCTGCGCCGCGGCACCGGCACCGCCACGGTCGCCCGGATGGCGCGTGCGACGCCGCTGCTGTCCGCCCTGCGACTGACCAGAGCCGGCACCAGAGCCGGATCCCTTCTCGGCACCCGCGCCGCGTCCCTGGACCTGCTCGCCCTCGGCTCCAGCTGCGCCAGCGCCACCGGCCACCCGGTGGTGCCTGCGGCGACGCGTGGGCTTGGGCGCATCGGCATCGGGCTCCACGCCGCTCGTCACCGTGACCTCGAACTCCTCGGCGGCAAGCTCCACGCGGGCGGTGCGGCCCTTGCGGTGGCGACGCCTCGTGGGCTGACGCTCACCCTCACCTGCTTCGTCTTCGGCAGAAGCGGATGCCTGGCGCTTCTCGGCACCCGAGTCTGCTCCGCCGCCATCGCCCCCGCGCCTGCGGCGGCGCTTGGGCTGCACGAAGAGGTCCGCGTCGTCGAAGCCCTCGGGCGGCGTCACGCCGTTCGCACGGTCCAGCTCGGCCAGGGCCATGCGAACGTCGGGCGACTGCAGGCGCTCGAGAACGTCACGCGTCACCGTGTCGGGGCGGCATGCGCAGCCCAGGTCCTTGGACTTTTTGACGGCAGCCTCGGATGCGGTCATCCCCGCCAGAGGCACGCGGACCTGCTTGCCGTTCTCCAGCCGCAGGCAGATCTCCTCCTTGGGCGTGTCGTACTCCACGATCTTGGCCTTGCCCAGCGGCGTCTCGATGACGGCATTTCGCTTGGGGGCGCGGCCCTTGAAGTCGCGATACGCCTCGAACTCGTAGCGCAGGCAGCACATGAGGCGGCCACAGGCGCCAGAGATCTTGGTGGAGTTGAGGGGCAGGTCCTGCTCCTTTGCCATGCGGATGGAGACCGGCTCGAAGGCAAGGCCAAACCGGGTGCAGCACAGCTCCTGGCCGCAGTGCCCCCAGCCGCCCACCACGGCGGCCTCCTCGCGCACGCCTATCTGGCGCATGTCGATGCGCTCGTGAAGCTCGCGCGAGAGGTCCCGCACGAGCTGGCGAAAGTCCACGCGCTCCTCTGCCGAGAAGTAGCACACGACCTTGTCGCCATCGAAGAGGTACTCCACGCCGACGGGCTTCATGTCAAGGCCGCTCTGGGAGACCAGGCGACGGAAGACGGGAAGTGCCTTCTCGCCAAGCTCGGCAAGCTCCTCTGCATGGGCCAGGTCCTCGTCGCTCGCAACGCGAAGAACGGGCCTGAGCTGCGCATGGTTGGTCACGCGATCCAGGTCTGCGGCGCTCATCTCGCGGGGGTCGGCGGTGGCAAGGCCAATCTCGTGGCCGCGCTCGGTAGCGCAGATCACGTGGTCGGCCTCGAGCGCCTCGGTACCCGCGACGTCAAACCACAGGTCGCGGGCGGCGTATTTGAACTTCACCGGAATGACGGTGGGCATGCAAGTGCCTCCTTGATGCGAAGAAGCATGACCTCGAGGGCCAGCTGGGGTGATACGTTGTGCGTGAGGTCGTCGGCAGCGGACGAGACGGCCTCGAGCGCGGCAAGGGCGCCCGGCGTTCCCGTCGACGCGGCAAGCCGGTCGACCACGGCAGCCGCATCCTCGTTCACGATCTTCTGCGACACGCCCTCACAGCGAACGAGCACGTCGCGCAGGAGCGAGTCCGCAGCAGCCAGAGCTTCCATGATACCCGAACGCTCACGTGCCGTAAGCTCGCGCTTGTTCGCATCGGCCACCTGCTTGAGCGCCGAGGCGGTAAGGAAGTCCGCGCTCTCCTTGGCCGCCTCGTCCTGGGCGACCTGGACGTCCTTCAGGGGCACGCGCACCGCCGCCAGAAGGTCGCGCGCCGAGCAGAGCACGTCCCATGAGTCGTCGCGCGACAGCTCGTCCATGATGCGCACGACCAGGCGCCTCACCTCGCGACGCGAGGGGGACGCCAGGAACTCGCGGGCACGCGAGGGGGTACCGGCAACCGCCAGCGCCACGCGGGACTCCCACTCGCTTGCGCCGGAACGGTGCATGACCTCGTCGAGCGCCACGTCCGGAGCGATGGTGCGAAACGGCACAACCTGGCAGCGCGAGACGATGGTGGGGAGCACGGACGCCACCGAACGGGCGAGAAGGATGAACACCACGCCATCCGGAGGCTCCTCGATGGTCTTGAGCAGCGCGTTTGCCGAGGTGCCGCGGAGAAGGCCGGCCTTCTCGATCACATATGCCTTCGCACGGGCGCGGCTGGGCGCGCGGTTCACCCCCTCGATGAGGCCGCGAACCTGGTCGACGAGGTAGCCAGTCACGCTTCCCGGGGCAAGCCACTGCACGTCGGGATGGGTGCGATGTGTCACGCGGCGACAGTCGTCACAGGTGCCGCAGCCATCGTTGGGGCAAATCACGCACTGTGCCAGGGCGAGCGCCGCCTCCTCCATGCCAGAGCCAGGCGCGCCCACAAACAGGTAGGCGTGAGAGAGGCGCCCCTCGCGCACGGCAGAGGCGAGAAGGTCCCGAACGCGCGGCTGGTCACCAAGCGCGTCGAGCACTGCGGCAGGGTGCATGGGCGCGACACCATCCCTAGCCGCGGCCATGGGTCTCCGCCTCCGCTGCAAGCGACGCGGGAAGGACGTCCGCAAGGGCGTCGAGAAGCGCAGAGTACACCTCGTCCGGTGTGCCGGAGGCGTCCACCAGGCGCACGCGGTTGGGCTCCTCGCTAACAAGACGCAGGTAGCCGTCACGAACGCGACGCTCGAAGGCAATGCCCTCCGCCTCGAGGCGGTCCGCGCCACCTGCCGTTGCGCGCGAGAGCGCAAGTGTTGGGTCGACGTCCAGCACCACCGTGCGGTCGGGCGTGACGCCGCAGCTCCCCAACGAGTTGGCTACCCTCACGACCTGGGAGGAGAGACCTCTCGCCGCCTCCTGATAGGCCAAGGTCGAGTCGAAGAAGCGATCGCAGACCACGATGGCTCCGCGCTCGAGCGCGGGCGCGATGACCTGCCTCACCAGCTGCGCGCGGCTCGCCTCATAGAGGAGAAGCTCGCACTCTGGGCACATTTCGGCGTTGGAGGGGTCAAGCAGCAGGCTGCGGATCTTCTCGGAGATGGCCGTACCTCCGGGCTCGCGCAGGCGCACGACATCGCAGCCAGCGGTTTCAAGGGCATCCGCAAGACGAGCCGCCTGCGTGGTCTTGCCGCAGCCGTCGATGCCCTCCAGCGTAAGGAAGAGGCCTCCCTTCTCGCCCGTTGTCGCCATGCTCCCCCTCTCGGTCAAAACGTACCTACATAGATAGCCGAACTACTTTAGCAGGTCACCATGGTGAGATGGTGGGTGAGACAAGGGGGCGAGACGAAGGGACAGCCCCTTTGTCTCATGACGCGGCCCTCCGACACCGCACTGGCATCGGAGGGCCGAGGGGGCTGCAATGGCGAATCTTTTACAGCAGCCAGCCTGCGCGCGTCACTCATTCGTAGTTCGAATCTGTTGCGACCTGCGCGCGTCACACATTCGGGTACGAATCTGTGACGGACAGCCGGCTCCTGTCACAGATATTGACGCCCGTGCGCTACTGCGCGGTGTAGCCGCCATCGATGTAGAGGTGCGTGCCGGTGGTGAACTCGTTCTCGACGAGGAACACCACGCCGTGGGCAATCTCCTCGGCCTTGCCAAGGCGTCCCAGCGGATGCAGGGACTCGAGGCGCTTCATGCCATCCTCGCCCATCGTCTTCTCGTTGATCATGCCGGTGTAGATGTAGCCGGGGTTGACGGTGTTCACGCGAATGTTGTACTTGGCAAGCGCCAGCGCCGCGGACTGCGTAAGCAGGTTCACGCCGCCCTTTGCAGCGTTGTAGGACGGCAGGTTGGGGTCGCCGATAGTCCCCTCGATGGAGGAGGTGCTCACGATGGCACCGCCGTGGCCCTGCTTCTCCATCTGGAGCGCCGCGTACTTGATGCCGTAGAACACGCCGGTAAGGTTAATGGAGATGAGCTTGTTGAAGTCCTCGTCGCTCATCTGGTCAACAGGGAGGAAGTTGGCGATGCCGGCATTGTTGTACATGATATCGACCGAGCCGTAAGTCTTCACGGCAAAGTCGATGAGGTCCTTGACCTGCGCAGGATCGCTGGTATCGGTCTTGTGGAAGACAACGTCGGGAGATACGGCCTTGAGCTCCTCAAGCGCCTTGGCGCCGCGCTCCTCGTTACGGCCGGCGATAACAACCTTTGCGCCCTTCTCGAGGAATGCCTTTGCGGTGGCCAGGCCTATGCCCGAGGTGCCGCCAGTCACAACCGCCGTCTTGTCATTGATTTCAAACATGATTTCCTCCCAACGACTGTTGAACCCAAACGCACTAAGACCCTTACCCTCGGGAGGATTGATAAATCGATTTATGCATTCGGTTTACGTGAGCGGCAACAGGCACGCCGCAAGCGGTTAACGGGCAATCTGTTTGCACGCATGTACGCAAACACGTGGGGGCCAGGGTACCGACCCGGCCCAGCTCTTCGAAAAAAAGATGAACAAGCATCAGCATGCCAAGGTCAACAACCATGCTCTCAAGGTAGTGCATAAGAGCGCCACGTATGGCGAGAACGGCTGCCTCCCAGGCTGCAATAGCCGACGTTTTGGTCCTTCTCAGCCCAGTAATCTGGAGCATCTCCTTAGGTTGGCCGTGAACCGAGGAGCCTACCCAGAACGAAGCTGCCTAACAGGCCGAGAAGCTATCGGCCAAGCTCTCCTTTGGCGATGAGGTCGCGGACGTCGAGCAACGAGCTGCAGACGCGCGTCGCAAACCTTCGCGTCTCCGGCGTGGGAGCAATCATGTCTGGAACCATAACCGAGAGAAAGCCGCCGGCAGAGGCGGCGCGGATGCCATTGGGGCTGTCCTCGAGCACAAGAGAACTTGCCGGCGCAGCATGGAGGCGGCAGGCCGCTTCCAAAAACACGTCAGGCGCAGGCTTTGATGGCAAGCCGTCATCCCCGGCAATAACTGCCGAGAAGTATGCCTCGACACCGCCCTTGCGAAGGTGCGCCTCCACAAGTGTCCTGGGAGATGCGGATGCAACCGCGCAGGGAACTCCCTTGTCGGAAAGCAGTGCGAGCAGCTCGTCAAGACCCGGCTTCTTGGGAGCTCCGTTCGCAAGCATCTCCTCAATGCCAATGCGGACGTGCTCGCGGACGGCCGAAATCGCGCGAGGGTCGTTGCCGTACGCTTGGGCAACAAGTTCCTCGATGCGAGACTGGCTCATGCCAAAGAAGCGCTTCACCAGCCCGGGCTTGAGCTCTAGCCCCTGCTCTTTGAACGCAGGCTCCCATGCCGAGACCCATATTGGCTCGGTGTCGAACATCAAACCATCAAGATCGAATATAGCCGCCTCGAGCATAGGAGCCTCCCACAATACCGGTTTGATGTCCTGTAAAGATTATCGCTCTGCAGACCAAAAATACGGCCCCCGCAGTGTTGAGCAGGGGCCGCGTCTGATTGTCTCACTGATTTACGCAGAATATTTCATCTGAAAAACTCAGCACTTCTCCTTGAACTCATGAATCTTCTCGATAAGTGCGGGAACGTTGTCGTGAAGCTTGAGGATGGTTGAACCCACGAAAAATCCGTCGCCGCCAGCCTCTCTCACCATTTGAGCATC
This sequence comes from uncultured Olsenella sp., assembly GCA_900548775.1. Classification (GTDB taxonomy): domain Bacteria; phylum Actinomycetota; class Coriobacteriia; order Coriobacteriales; family Atopobiaceae; genus Tractidigestivibacter. Next base: position 12,430 of record URLM01000009.1, on the reverse strand, counting down.
CTTCGGAGTATGTACCCCAACTCCGCAATATATCGGATTTTTCAATCCACGCTCGCGCAAATAGTCGATACAGGATTTGAGCGTTGGATGTTGAGGAGTCGCCTGTCCGGGAGCGGGTACTGCCTGCATGTAAGTGAAGCCGTTCGATTCCAACGCTTGGCGAACTTCCTCTTCCGGAAGATTGAACTGCACGTAGCAGCTGATCTTTAGGCCAGACGAAATAAGCTCGTTCTTAACCGTGTCCCCATCTGGTCCAACCAAGATAATGTCCTCAAACCCATTGTCTTTGCAAAAGTCAATGAATCGCGATACGCCAATTTCAAGAACAGTGTTCTCGTAGGTCATAATGATGAACTTGGTGTCAGGAAGCAAAGTACGTGCCCGAGCCATACCCTCCATGTACTTATCGTAATTCGGCTCATTTTCAAGGGCTTTTGCCATCCTGCCGGCTATAAATTCACCCTCTAGGAAGGGGTTGCGGCTAGGAAAATCCATCTCGATCATGTCGCAGCCCGCATCCACATACGTCTTTGCCATCTCAATGCTGCTCTCGATGGTTGGATACCCATTTGAGAGATAAAGAATGAGCTTCATTTAGTACGCGCCTCCTCTATTGTCAACACAGCCCCATCTGGCTTCGCTACGCTCCGTAGTAAGCCTTCTTGAGAAGGTCAGCGAATTCGGGAACTGTCGGAATAACGGGGTTCGTCTTTGTGCATCCGTCGTGAAGCGAGGTCTCCGCCATCTCCTGAAGATTGTTCAGGTAAGCCTCTTCGTCAATACCCGCATCCTTTACAGTGTTGGGTATTTCCAGCTGCGTGTTAAGATCTCGGACAAGCTGCGCCAGATCAGTCGCTCCCATCTTATCTGCGAGATCCGCATAGCGCTTCTTTGCCCACTCATCTCTGCTGTTCCACTCAATGGTGTAAGGAAGAAGAATCGCGCATATGCGACCGTGGGCAATTGGGAAGAAACCGCCAATGGTCTGAGCCATAGAGTGATCGATTCCAAGCGATACGTTCGTGAAGGCAAGTCCGGCAGTCATAGACGCATCGCACATCATCTCGCGAGCTTGAATGTCATCGCCGTTGGCATATGCCTTAGGAAGCCACGTAACGATATCAACCGCTGCCGCGGTGGCGAGAATGTCGGCAACATAATTGGCCCTATTTGAGACGAGGGCCTCGACCGCGTGAGTAAGTGCATCCATGCCGGTTTCGGCGGTAACGTGTTGTGGCATGCTCTTGGTCACGTCGGGATCGCAAATGGCGATGTCTGGCATCATTTCCATGTCACCAAGGCCATGCTTTCGACCCTTCTCGTCATCGGTGATGACAACGGAGCGCGACACCTCGGACGCGGTACCAGAAGTCGTGGGGATGCACATAAAACGAGCTTTCGTGCGAAGCTTGGGCAGTGGCTTAGTGTGCAAAATCTGGTCAAGCTCTTTAAGCTCTGGATGCTCGTACATTACCCACATAGTCTTAGCGGCATCCATTACAGAGCCTCCGCCCAAGGCGCAAATCAGGTCTGGCTTTTGCTCAAGCATGCTTTGCGCGCCACGGGAAACGGTAGAGAAATGAGGATCGGGCTCTACCCCCTTGAATACAAAGGTCTCTGCCCCGCCGTCATGAAAGTACTCTTCAACCCTATCAAGTGAACCATTGCGCTCAACCGCATGACCACCAATAACGATAAAAGCCTTCTTGCAGCGCACGGAGGTCTTGATGTACTCCAGGCTTCCCTCACCAAACATCAGCTCACTACCCGCAAGCTTCATTGGCCTCATCATTGTTGTCGTACCACCTTTCTTTCCAGCAAAGTTTCGCCGGAGCAGACAGTTATTAGATTCAGTTACCTACCAAGCGGTGCAAGTAGCTTTCTCACAAGCTCGTAGTCGACCGGATTAGTCGTGAGGCCGCCTTTTTTGAACGTAGATCCCACAATTGCTCCGTCGGCAATCTTGAACTGTTCCGCAATATCATTCGGATTAATGCCCGAGCCCGCCATCACCGGAATATTAACTACGTTCTTTACGCGCTGGATCATGTCAATCGGCGTCTCTTCGCCTGTTGTTGTTCCAGTGACAACAATCGCATCAGCCCCGGCAGCAACGGCATTCTTCGCGCTCTCCTCAATAGGAACCTGGGAGAGAAGCATGTTGCTGTGCTTCACTTGGATGTCGCAGAGCAGCATAACGTTCTCGGCATTGAGACGCTTACGCAGATCAATCACCTTGTATGCACATGGAGTAACGATGCCGCACCAGTTAACCACCGTGTCGACAAATGCTGGCACACGAATAAAGTCGCAGCCATTTGCAACGGCGATACCTAGGCTGGCTTCGCAATCGTTAAAGGAGGCATCCACACCAACGGGAATGTTAACTTCTTTTTTAACAAGCGCTGTCGCTGCGGAAAGAGCGGCAACCTGAGTCTTCGAAATGAGCTCGGTAAACGGGCTGTCATTGGTGTTCTCAACCATCACTGCATCAACGCCACCGCGCTCAAGCGTTTTCGCATCTTCGACAGCCTGCTCCATAACCTTGTTAATGTCACCCTGATATGATGGCGAACCCGGGAGCGGCAGGCAGTGCACCATGCCGATAATAAATCCCCCGCGGACCTTTATCACATCATTTATGCTCTTCATCTCTCTCGTCCTTTCCATGGGTCTTCCCGCAAACAAGTTGCATCAAACCGCCGCAAATCGCGCAAGTCCCTCAAGAGTCACCCGGCAGAGCAAATCTTCCGCCGATGTCCTTTCATCCCCTTTGAGGCTGTCCTTGAGGTTCTCCAGTACCGTTGCGACGGTAACAACACAAGCCCTTACTCCCATAAGTCGCGCAACCGTGAGAATGCAACTCGACTCCATATCAATCGCGCAGACATGAAGCCTCTTCATCTCATCAAAGGTTGAAGAGATGTCCCTCCCCTGTTCTTTGGACAGGCGCGAGTCATGCATTTGGGTGTAGAAGCCATCCATGCTGCAAGTTATCCCGTTAAGGTACCTGCGGCCATGGTCCGCGACCGTCTTGTTCATGGCGTTGACGAGCTCGATATCGGCAACTGCAGGATACCCGCGCTCGACGTAGGTGTCACTCGTGCCATCGCGTCTCACCACTGCCGCGGGAATGATGAAATTGCCGAGCATGTCATCCACGAGCGACATCGAAGTTCCCATTCTCACGGCAACCACCATCCCCGCTTCGTACATTTCTTCCAAAGCGATTGCCGCGGATGGCGCACCGATTCCCGTAGAGCTCACCGTGATTGGGACACCCCTATAACTCCCCGTATATGTATTGAACTCCCGGTTAAACGCAACGTGAGTGGGGTTATCCAAATAGCGCTTCAGGACTTCAACGCGCCAAGGGTCGCCCGAAAAGATAACGTAAGGAGCAACCGTTGTCTTCTCTGCATTCAGATAGAGCGTCGCCATGCTAGTCACGCATCCTTCCTATTTCGCCGCGGTTCTCCTCGAGCCTCCCGAGTAGCTCAGCTTCGTTGGGAACGGAATTGCAACAGCCGTATTGCTCGAGAACAAAGGAAGAGAGCGTTGCACCGAGCATGCAGCACTCCGCAAGGTCCTTCCCTCGCACCCAGCCATACAAGAAACCGCTCATATAGGCATCTCCACCACCTGTGGCATCAACGACATTGGGGCATGGAACAACTCCCACCGAGCCGCGTTCGACGCCGCCGTCCGGCAAGCGATGAGACCACGAAGATCCCTTCGAGCCATATGTCGTGACAATCGTATGGACTTCATCGGAGAGAATGTCCTCAATAGTCTCGAGACCGAACATCCTCTCGATGCATCGGCGCTCCGATTCGTTTGTAAAAATAATCGTCGAATGGCAAAGCAGCTTCTTTAAAAACTCCGTGGGGAACGCCGTCTCATCGGCTTTCATTCCAAATGCAACTGGGATGCCGCGCGACTTGCACTTCTCAAAGAACTCTTCGTTATCCCGCTGCGAGGCAACCGTAATAACCCCAAGCCCAACGTCATCAAACAGTTCGTCAGACAAGGGCACAAAATACTCCGGAGCCATTGGACCAGGATAGTAACAGGTGATGTGCTGCCCATCCGCGTCCTGGATAAGGTAGCTTGCTGAGGTAGCTTCACCTGGAATTACGGTAATCGCATCCGTGCCAACACCAGCATCTTCGAGGAAAGAGCGAAATCCATTCTCCTCCCAATCATCCCCAACCCTCAGAATCGGCTTCGCAGGAATGCCGAGCTTGCTGAGCGCATATGCAATATTAACTGAGCAACCACCGTAATATGTCTTCGTACAAGTGCTATTGGTAATGATGGATGTGTATCCCACGCGAGCAGGAGTCGAGATTTCAATCATGTGATCCATACTCACGTACCCAGACGTCAGCACGACTCGCCCGCCCATCAAAGCACCCCTTCCTTAATTCGAGCAAACAGCTCATCCATCCCTATAACATCGCCAAGGTACTTCCGAATGTCCTCAAGATGCACCTGGTTGACGACGTCAGAGTCGGTTGCCACGCACTCGCGGACCACGATGGGTTTGTAGTCGAGGTAGAAAGCATCGGTGACTGTTGCCCGGATGCAGCAATTCGTCTTCGTGCCTACAACGATGACGTTATGGACATTGTTCTCGCGCAGGACAAGATCAAGATCAGTGCCAAAGAACCCTGAGTATCGACGCTTCTTGATAACGTAGTCCCTTGCGGGATCCACCTCTAGCATTGGGTCTATTTCATCACCCCACGTGCCTTCAATACAATTTGGTCTCATCGAGGAGGCTTTCTCGTCAACCTTTCCCACCCTGTTGAAATGCTTCAGAAAGATGACGAGAATTCCAGCGTCTCTGCAAGCGTCGATGACCCTCTTCACCTTTGGAAGGATTTCCCGATTCTGCGGATAGAAGACCAATCCGTTAGGGTCCGTAAAATCTCGCAGCATATCCACGACAAGAAGGGCGCTATTGGATCTCCGCTCTGCATCCTTACCCATTTGCGAACCCCCTCGTGCGTACATTGCGGCGCTTGGAAACCTGCACGACTAGCAGCACGACAACCATCACAACATACGGGATCACATCGAAGAGCCCAGAAGCCGGCCCGGCATAGATGGCCAGGTTAATCGAGAGCGAGCGAGCAAAGCCGAAGAGGATTGCATACAGAGAGGACTTGAGGGGATCTCCGCGCCCGCAGTAGATGGCAGCGATTGCGACAAATCCCCTGCCTGCGGTCATACCATTTGTATATAGCCCCAAACGCTCTGTCGAGAGGTTAATTCCTGCAAGGCCGCAAGTAAGAGCACCAATAAGAATCGCAACAATCTTGTAGAAGTTTGTCTTGAGGCCGAGCGACTTTGCTGCATCTTCATTCTCGCCGACCACGCGTACGTAAGTACCAAACTTCGTACGGTAGGAAAGCACCCACATCAGCCATATTCCAATGAAAGCAACGTACGTGAGAATGGGGTGCCCAGAAACGATTGGCCCCAAGATAGGAATCGCGTCAATTCCTGGAATGATTATCTGCAGATCAGATACGTTGAGGCTTGATAGCGAAATATTTGCGACGTTCATCCTTACCATGACAAATCCAGCAATGGCAGTCACAAGAAGGTTGAGCGCAACTCCAATAATGATTACGTTTCCCCTGAGCGTGACGCCCATCACTGAGAAGATGGCGCCAAAAATCAGAGCCGCAAGAACACCGGCAAGGAGCCCCAAAACAAGGCTGTTCGTGAAATAGACCGTTAGGGTCGACGCGAACGCGCCAATCCCCATCATTCCTTCAAGAGCAATGTTAAGTACATTGGCCTGATAGGCAAACACTCCTCCAATGACGCAGAGGATGATGGGGGCAGCATGGTAAACAGTGTCGTAAAGAATGCTTGCAAGCAGATCCATCTCTATGCCTCCCCAGCGTTATTGTCAGACACCACACCAGCAGATGTCTGAGCTGCCGAATGCCTGCGAGAGATGCGCTTCCGCGCACGGTCCCTCAGTCCAAAACGCTCATCAAGAAGCTTCACGGCAAGGAACAGGATGATGAGACCCTGGATTACCGTCACAATCTCCTTGGGGACGGAAGAATAGAGGTTGATGTTGTCTGCACCGGTCTTAAGGGCAGCATAGAAAATCGCTGCGATTAGGATTCCAACAGGAGAGTGGTTGCCAAGCAAGGCAATGAGCATGCCGTCCCACCCGAGGCCGGGGTCGCCGGAGAACGAAAGGGTGTAGTGATACTGGTCGGATAGCATGTATCCCGCACCCGCAAGTCCGGCAAGTGCACCGGATATAAGCATGAGCACGATGATTTTCCGGCGAACACGCATTCCCATAGCGTCGGCAAACTCGACGTTCTTGCCCATTGCGGTTATCTCAAAGCCAAGCTTCGAGTGATTCATTACAAAGAACATAACGACAAAAGCAGCAAGCGAAATAAAGAAGAACGGGGTGAGCTTTGCGCTAGAAATACGTTGGAACATAGCCCCATCACTGATGGTGGGCGTGCAGACATATCCTGCACCCTGGTCGCGAAATACCCCGGTAGAGAGAAACTCCAGTACTTTGGCCAATGCGTAGTTGAGCATGAGGGTAACAACCATCTCGTCAACATGGAAGTATGCCTTGAGCAGGGCAGGCACCACCACATAAAGCATTCCGCAGACTATGCCAACCAGGAGGCACAACAGCTTTAGCATAGTGGGATCAAGTGTTGCAGGAAGGTATGCCCCGGCAATTCCTGCGAAGAAGCCGCCTAGTAAAACTGACCCCTCAACACCCATGTTGTAGATGCCAGCTTTGAAGTTCACAGCTATTGCTAGGCCAGTAAGAATGAGCGGAGCAGCGTAGTGCAGGGTAGTGAGGAAGCCCTTGGGAGTCAAGAGAGACTTGCTTATGAGAATCCAGTACGTCTCAACAGGATTCTCTCCAATGGACGCGATTACGACACCGCCCACGACAAACGCCAGAAGGACGGGGATGAGTGAGTTGAGTATGCGTATTCCTACAGTTCTAGCCTTCAACTTTCTCGCCTTCCCCCTGCTTGATTCCCGCCATGAGCAGACCAAGCTCTGTACTCGTTGTGTCCCTAGGAGATACCTCACCGGTTATTTGACCCTTGCACATGACGATGATCCGGTCGGAGAGACCGAGGATCTCTGTCAATTCACTTGAAATCAGAAGGACAGCGTTGCCATTGTTGCGGAAGCGAAGGATTTCCTCGTGAATCGACTCAGTTGCTCCGATGTCCACGCCTCTGGTCGGCTGACATGCGATGAGGAACTTGGGGGAAGATTCCAGCTCTCGCGCAATGATAACCTTCTGAGCATTGCCTCCAGATAGAGCACCAACTGCCCCGTCGATATCACCAACGCGAATGTCGTACTTAGAAAGCAGAGCGTCTCTCCTCGCCAAAATGGCTTTGCGATTGAGAAGGCCATGTTTACACACAGTAGGGTCACCGTGGTGGCCAGCGATACAGTTGTCGGCAACACTCATTGTTGAGCAAAGCCCATCTTCAAAGCGGTCTTCCGGAATAATTGCAATGCCCTCGGAGCGCAGCGAGTCGGGCCACTGGTTTGTAATGTCTTTTCCATCGAGTGTGACACTGCCTGAAGTGGTGGTCATAAGCCCTGTGAGCACTTTTACGAGCTCTGTCTGACCGTTACCTTCAACGCCTGCGATACCAAGAACCTCCCCTTCATGCACATCGAAGGAAACGTCATGAAGGACTTCTTTGCCATACTCGTTAATAGTGGACAGGTTCTTTACTGAGAAGCAGACATTCTTCGATGGTGATGTTGTCACGTCATTATGAACAGTGAGCACCACCTCACGGCCAACCATCATCTGGGCTAGCTGCTCCTGCGAGGTATCCTTCGTCGCTATTGAGCCAACAACCTTGCCGTGCTTAATGACGGTAACAGAATCGGAGAGCTCCATGACCTCGCGAAGCTTATGGGTAATGACAATGATTGTCTTGCCCTGCCTTTGCAATTCACGAAGGTTATCGAAGAGCTTGTCCACTTCCTGGGGTGTCAGCACGGCAGTTGGCTCATCCATGATGAGCACATCAACGTTTCTGTAGAGCATCTTGAGAATCTCAACACACTGCCTAGATCCAACAGAAATGTCTTCGACTTTTGCGCATGCATCCAAATCGAACTTATATTTCTCTATTAAGTCAGAGACAGCCTTGATTTCCTCTTGCGTGTCGATAAGGCAAGTTCCTTTGCGGAGAATCTCTGCCCCAAGAAGCACGTTTTCGTAGACCGTAAGGCTTGGCACAAGCTTGAAGTGCTGGTGGACCATGCCTAGCCCATGGGAGATGGCATCCGCCGGTGACTTGAAGTGTGTCTCTTCGCCTCGCAGTATTATCTTGCCACTGGTAGGCTGCAGCATGCCATAGAGCATGTTCATGAGGGTAGATTTGCCAGCGCCATTTTCTCCAACGATGCACTTGATTTCGTTTTCCCTGACTGCAAGGTCAATGTGATCGTTGGCAACAAAGTCCCCGAACATCTTTGTGAGGCCAACTGTTTCGATAACGTTTCCCACGAGCGCACCACCAATCTGGGAAATTAGTACGTGGGGCGGGCACCAAAGCAGTGCGCCGCCCTACAGCGAGCCTTTATTTGATGTTCACGTTCGGGCACGTAGAAGGATCAAAGGTTTCGCCGTTCTGCGCGTTGACAACCTTGATCTCGCTGCCAACCTTGCCCTTCAGGTCCTCAATCTCTGCCCAGATCTCTTCCCACTTCGCCTTGCCCTCGTCCGTAGTGATTGCTTTCTGAATTTCCGTGCAATCGGTAAGACCCGTTGCACCAGAGGCAAGCGAGTAATCCTGCAGATTGTCCATAGAGGAGAGCGACCCGTCATCGAGAGCGTCGCAAATAGTCTGGACAGGAACGTTCGTGTTCTTGAGCACAGAAGTCAGAACGTAGCCAGGTTGCTGATCATCCTTGTTGCCGTCAACCTGAATCGCGAGCTTGCCAACCTCCTTGGCTTTGGAAGTGATTCCGTCACCCACGCTACCGGCGCAACCAAACACAACATTTGCTCCGTTGCCGTAATATGTGCCGGCAACTGTGGCACCACCAGCAGAATCAGTGAAGCCCGCGTCGTACTTGGCATAGTAGTCATACGTAACGCCAAGCTTCTCCGCCTCGTAGTTGATTCCCGTGATATAGCCATAGGAGAAGACAACGATGCCGGCAGAGTTGGTACCGCCAATAAACCCGCAGGCACGAGCGGTGCTAGGATCGGTGAAGCTGTAGTCTCCGCCCTTAAACAGGGTCTCGGCGTTCTCGTTCACGAGAACGGAAAGTGCGCCGGCAAGGAAGGAGGACTCGTTAAGGTCATATAGAACTGCGATGACGTTCTTGTGCTTTACCGAGCCGTCATCATTCTTGTTGGGGTTGTCGTTGAAGATAACCCACTCGGTGTCAGGATATTGGCTCGCGAGCGGCTCGGCACCACCGACACCGTTAATCAAAGCCTCGAAGTCATAAGCCATGTTGAATACGATGTCATAGCCATCCTCGCCAAGCGACTCGAGGGCATCAGGGACACCGTTCGTGGGCTCAACGATTTTTACTTCCCAACCCTTGTCTTGGCCAACCTTCTGGGCCCCTTCAACAGCTGCTTGGTTGTATCCGTTGTCGTTCTTGCCGGCATCGTCACAAAGAACCGCAATGCGCTTCTTCTTGTTTTCGTCACCAGAGCTGCTGGAGCCCGAATCCGAAGTGCTCGAGTTACCACAGGCGGCAAGGCCCAAAATGGTAGCCACTGCAGCTGAGGTACCGAAGAACGAACGACGCGACATCTTCTTGTTCATGAAGTCTTGCATGGCCTTCTCCTCTTCCTCGTGCAACTACAACTTGCTGAACCCCCTACGCACATCCATGAACTCGTTACAGGCTCCTCCTATCCCCTTCTCCTCCATCCATGACCTGATTGATGTAGAACTTGAATTTGTCACTTCTGTAGCAGCATTTGAAGAACTCGATTGGATACTCACGCCCATGAATCTTCCCCCTGGTAACACACTCAAAGTGAAGTATCGGGGTTCCGGAACTCACCTCTAGATAGTGCGCAATCTTACCTTCCGCTAAGACCGCCTCTATTGTTCTTGTTGCCGTAGTAATCTGGCAGCCGTACTGTGAACCAAGCACGGAATAGAGTGACTCGCACGAGAAGTCATGGGCATCAATCCCTGGAAAGAGCTTGTACGGAAGATAAGTTACCGTGTGGTTTAGAGGATCATCATCCGCAAAGTAAATTCGCTCGAGTCTAAACACTCGCTCGTTATCCCCAAGTTCCAAGAGGCGTCGACGTCGCTGATCGGCAATTTCAGTCGATGCGGATATTACATGCCTTCTCGGAGTCATTCCGAGATTAATTACATCCTGCGTACAGCTGGTAATCGAAATCAAGTTCTGCTGAATCTTATCCGACTTGACGTATGTCCCCTTGCCCTGAATTCGGTAGAGATAATTCTCACCTACAAGTTCATCAACTGCCCGGCGTACCGTTATCCTGCTAACCCCAAACATTTCCGTAAGCTCGCGCTCGGAAGGAATCAGCTCGTTTTCCTTGTACTCTTCTTTCTCAATCTTCCTGATAATGGCGCGCTTGACAATGTAGTACTTGGGGGCCATGGACTGGTCAGCTGCCCGTAGTCGCATTTCAAGTGGCAATTCAATAGACTGTGTCACTAACGACCCCCTAACATCATGTTGTCATATCCAGTTAAAAATACTATCGGCACCTTCAAGCCGGCATGGTGTTTGCGCCGCGACGAGTCAGCTTTGCTCCGTGAGCGGTAATACCAGTGAATCTACCTGCGCCAATACTTCCGGAGAGCACCCGCACAAATGAAACTGGATACCCGGAACCGCTTCGCCCGTTGCTTGCTAAATGGTTTAGGCCCATTAGATTGCAAGTCCCTTTCGAGCCAATGACCAATGGTAAAGTGATGATGAAGTCCACACTACGAAAGGGCTCTCCTTTGGTTTCCATCGTCATGGCTCAGGATTCAGGGGCCAACGGGAAGCGGGTCCCGTCAACTCGCGAGAAGCTTCGTAAGGAGCCCTGCTTCTTCATGCGGCCAGACCCCTTCGCTGGCCTCCGTTTGAATTATCTCAAGAGCGTCGTTCTTTGAATGGGACACATCTCCGTAGATCAACTCTTCGGGGCGATTGCACACAAGTGCGATATTCACGCACTTAATGATGTCGGGAGGCAAGTGAGAAGGATAATCGGTGCTATTTAAGGGACTGTGGTGAAACCTTACGATTGCGTCCACGATCTCATTGCCAAATCCGCTAATGACCTTAAGTCCGAGAATGGCATGCTCTTTCGATGCCGGGTCATTGTCATCCGCTAGAGCGGCTGCATCGCTGCACGCAAAACCTTGCCATTCAGGACCATGGCCCCAGTCGAAATCATGTTGAGAATCATCTTCTCGGCAGTACCAGCCTTAAGGCGTGTAGAGCCAGTCAGAACTTCGGGACCCGTCACTGGCTCAATTGCCAGCTGGGCTTCGTGACCAATCTCTGAGTTCGAATTGCAGGCAATAGCGATGGTTCTAGACCCGATTTTACGCGCATGTCGCAGAGCACCGATTACGTACGGCGTGCGTCCACTTGCAGCAAGGCCGATGACTAGATCTCTCTCGCAAACATCAACCTCATCGAGTTCTTTAGCACCGAGGGTAGAGCTATCCTCCGCACCTTCCTTGGCACAAACGAAGGCGCTATTCCCCCCTGCAATCAGTCCTACGACAAACCGCATCCAAGACGCCTAGACGTTCTGAAGTCCCTGCTCCAACATAAAGGATTCGGCCACCATTAGAAATAGCTTCAGCGGCCCACGATACGGCAGCTGCGATGTGCTTTCGTTCTGCATGAACCGCCATGACGACACGATTGTCCTCAGAGTTCATCACATCAACAATTTCCTAGGGAGACATTTGATCCAAGTTCATGGTGTTTGGATTTCTGGCCTCAGTTGTCAAGTTGCCAAGATCAATCATCAGGGGCCGCCTTTCTCGATAGAGACCTTCCGTCATCCGAATTACATGGCTTGATAATGCGATTGGAAGTAAGCAAACGCATACATCTCTCGTAGTTGCTTGCCACATAAGAGGCGAATAAGACATCGACAACGTTGAGTTGAGCGATTCTGGATGACATTGCTCCGCTTCTAACAAGTAGCTCTGTCGCTGCAACGCCTAATACATAGTCTGAAATCCGGGCAAGGGGAGAATCAAATGCGCCACAAGTTATTGCGACAACCTTTGTACCATTATTCTTCGCAGTACGAGCACAACCCACAATCTCGGGAGTAGTACCGGAGTAACTAATAACAATGGCAAGGTCACTGGAAGTAGTGTTCTGGGCATACACTCTCTGCGAGTGCAAGTCATCG
>URLM01000008.1 GCA_900548775.1 uncultured Olsenella sp. | reverse complement strand
CGGACTACATCATCCCCGGTGCCTTCGACAAGCGCGTCGCGTCTGCCGTCGCTGCAGCCGTGGCCGACGCTGCGCGCAAGAGCGGGGTTGCAAGAATCTAGCTTCGGGCGTTCGAGTACTCGAACGAACGTATTTGAGAGGGCGGGCCTTTGGTCCGCCCTCTTTTCGTAACGAAGCTTCACGTTATTCTGACGGCGGAGTTCCTTTGTGACTGCTGTTTTTTGCCCTTCCTAAACAGCTGCGTATGATTCCATAGGAAAATGTGGGAGACTCGCACGTTTTTCCAACGAATAATGTGGGAGTAATCCACATTATTCCAACGAAAATCGTGTGAGTTGCGTATGATGGGCCATACAAGCGATGGATGGGGGCAGCCTGATGCAGAGAACTCTCATGAACGATCTTCTTGCGTGGAAGACCCGCGAGAACCGTAAGCCCTTGGTTCTAAAGGGGGCTCGTCAGACCGGCAAGACCTGGCTCATCGATGAGTTTGGCCGTTCTCAGTTCAAAGATGTAGTGCGCATCGATTTCATGCAGGATGAGGGCGCACGCACCATCTTCGATGGCGACTTGAATCCGCGTCGCATTGTTCGAGATGTCGAGCTTAGAGCTGGACGCCCAATTGATCCCTTAACGACCCTTCTCGCCTTTGACGAGATTCAAGAAGCACCTCGTGCCTTGACGTCGCTCAAGTACTTCTGCGAGCAGGCGCGTGAGTTTCATGTGATTGCTGCGGGGTCGTACATGGGGCTGGCGCTGAGAAGAGCTGGTGAGTCGTATCCCGTTGGCAAGGTCGACGAGCTCACGCTGCGGCCGCTTTCTTTTGAAGAGTTTCTTAGGGCAGCAAATGGAGATCCCGTTGCGGACGCGCTTGAGGCGCAGGACCTTGGAGCACTTGAGAGACTGCACGATGTGCTTGCCGCTCGCTTGAGGGATTACTTGGCTGTTGGGGGTATGCCCGAGGTTGCCCAGGCGTTTGTGCGGAGTGGGGATTACAACGAGTGTCGCCGGCTACAGCGGCAGATTGTCGACGGATATGAGGCGGACTTCTCAAAACATGCTCCGGCACGCATTCTCGAGAGGATGCGTCTGGTCTGGAAGTCGCTACCCGGTCAGCTCGCGCGCGAGAACAAGCGCTTCGTATACGGGGCAGTGCGGCCAGGAGCGCGTGCCCGAGACTTTGAGGAGTGCATTCAGTGGCTGGTTGATTACGGAGTAGCGAGCAAGGTTCCCCGTGTCGACGCGCTGAGGTATCCCCTTGTGGGCTATGAGGATGTGTCAAGTTTCAAGCTCTTCTGCGTGGATGTGGGACTGTTGGGAGCTTTGGCGGGGCTTGATCAGAAAATCGTCCTTGATGGATCAAGGCTCTTCACGGAGTTCAAAGGTGCGCTTACAGAGCAATACGTGGACCAGCAGCTGCTGGCACATGGGCACGCGCCCGTATACTGGTCGTCTTCGACGGGCACTGCCGAGACAGACTTCGCCATCGAGAAAGATGGCGCTCTGCTTCCCATAGAGGTGAAAGCAGCGGAGAACCTCAAGTCGAAGAGCCTCAAGGTGGCATGCGAGAAGTTCAGTCTGTCTCGCGCCGTGCGCACGTCCCTCTCGCCGTATCGCGATGAGGGGTGGCTTGTGAACATCCCCCTTTGGGCTATTGGACAGATTGACGGCTTGGCGTAAGGGTTTGCACGGCGCCTACTCCATGTGTGTCAGAACGCCTGCAAACAGTGGCGTCAGGGTCATGTTGTCGATGATGAAGTAGACAAAGGGTCGGTCTAGGATGACCTCCCGGACCTCGGGCTCATCTGGCGTTGCCGTTGAACCGGCCTCGCCTATTGCGGTAACCGCTGCCGCCTTTGTGCCTGCCTCATTTACGTCAATGAAGGTCTTTTGGAGCACGGCGCTAATGGCAAGGTTGCCGTCCTTGAGGGTGGCCATGCGCGAGAAGTTGGCGAGGTTTGGGTCGAAGGCATCGCGCACGCCCATGGCTACCAGCTGGTCGTTGAGCGTGGTCTGGTAGTCAAGCGAGAACTTGGGGAGACCGGCTGATACCTCGATGTTGGGAACGGGGTTGGTGATCATGTCGAGTAGAGATGTTCCGTCTAGCGATGCCACGAGGTCCGCAAGCTGCACGCCCTGCTTGGGAAGCAGCGCGACAAAGGCAAAGTTGTAGTTCTTATAGGGCTTCAGGAAGCCCTCTGCAAGGCTGTTCTCGAGGTAGGCTGTCTCATGAGAGTGCATCATGCGGACGCTCTGCTCGTCTCCTTTCTCGGTGGCGAAGGTGTCGCCCTGCACGTCGCTTTCCTCGTACGGTTCTTGCCAAACATCATCAAAAGCAAGGGCGTTAATGAGAAAGAGCTGATCATCTGCGGCGATACGGTCCACAAGCTGGTCGATCATGCCATCGGTCTTGGAGCTGACCCAAGAATTGATGTCTTCGGCGGTCGTTGGGTCGAACGGCGCCGAGAACGCCTGCGCGTCAAAGGAGTCTTTGCAGGCGGCGAGGTAATCCTCCGAGACGCTGAGGTCATCTGACGACCTCAGCCAAATGGAGTTTGCGCACTTGAGGGCAAGGGCGTCACCCTTCTGCTGCGTGTCGTAGAGGTCCTCGCCAGAGATGCGACGGACGCAAGCGCCCAGGTAGGTCGCAAGCGAGTCGATATCCATGCCCGTTGCGGTCCCTAGCTGGGAAAGCGTATCGCCTGCGGCACCGGCTCCCGCTAGGGCCAGGGCAAAGAGCGCCGAGAGGGGAGAGACAAGCACGTTTGTCTGCTGGATTGTGGGATATGTGCCCTGAAGCAGACGAACAGCAAAGTCAAACGGCGCGTGCGTTGCCGTCTGGCCTGCAAGGGTGTCAGCGATGGATTCTTGCTTAAGTGCAGCTCCCTCGACGCCTGCGGTAAGCTCCGTGGCAGAGATGTCTGGGGCATTATCCTGCGCATTATTGCTGCCGCAGCCCGTAAGCGCCGTACCAAGCGAGAGCGCTGCAGGCATACCGAGGAGCGCAAGGGCAGTGCGTCGTCCAACGAGGCGTTCCATGGGGACCTCCTTCGCATTGCGTAACGCAATTATACGTAGAGGAGTCCCCGGGTTTTGCCTGTGAGCCGGCGAATGAGTGTCTTTGCACGTAGATTGGAGTTGCCAGCTAGTGAGCTAGCGCTTGCGGGCATCGAGACGGTGTTGGTTGAACCGTGCAGATCATAGCTGCGGTGCAGCGGTCGATTCCTATTTCTGCTCGAGCTCAGTTAAAACGAACAGGTCAGGTGGCTGGCTGTAGATGTATTGGATACGCTCTTGTGCAGCGGCATAGTCATCCGCATGGTCTGGGTCATCACGGTAGCAATTGATGGCTGCTGTGGGCTTGACCTGAGAATCCAGCCATTCGTCCAAAACGTCGTCAAAATCCTCTCGCAGAGAGATGGAATACGCGTGACTCTGCGCGCCACCCTCTTGGAGGTGTGCTGTCATGGTAAGAGTGGTTGACGCCAACAAATCTGCACTTCGTTTTTCGAGGAGCCTATGAAGCGCATTGTCGGCTTTGGCTTGCTGGACAGCGTCTTCCCAGGTTGATGCTCCAGAATGGCCCATTTCGGATAGTTGCTGAGAGAGCGCCTCCGCCGCATCGAGAGCATCGTCTGTAGGAAACATAGCATACAGAGTTCTGTTAAAGGCCCGCTCATCTGCTGCTTGCCCATCATAAGCCACTACGTAGCTTGTGGCGGTACCATTATCCTCTGGAAGCGGTTCGTTCTCGCCTGTCTCCCCATTATACAGTGCATCGAACCTTACGATAGCTTGCCCAGTCGCTTCTTGATCAGCCACACGACTTACGTTTGGCCCAGAGAGTGAATACTCAATTGATGTGATTCCATCTCCCATGCAGGTAAGGTCGATATCTCTCGAGGCATACCACGTTCCGGTATCTGTGGTGCCCGCTGATCCAAGGGTGCTAATGAATCTCGTGGTAAGCACGCTTCCGTCCTCCTGGGGCATGCCTTCGGCGTATGCACGCAGCACAAAAGGATTACTCGGGCTCTCTGTAGGAGAATCCTGGTCGTTCTGCTGATTTCTACCGAGAATCGCCAAACCCAACAGAGAAGCGGCAACGCCTGCTGATACGGCGCTACCCCACAGGAGATTTCGTCTTGTGACGGATCGACCAGTTCCGGTCCGAACGATTGCGGCGTTATCCGTTTGCCGAGCCTTGCGTTCAACCCCTTCTCGCACCTTATTGGGAAGCCGTACCTCCTTGGCCAGTGCTTTGAGCTCCCTCTCTAGCCGCTCGTCACTCATAATTACCCTCCATTCCCATGGATTCGAGATACCTCTTCATCTGCAATCTTGCTCTGTGGAGTCGTGTACGCACAGTGGCAGGTTGACAGCCCACAATCCTGGCGATTGTCCCGGTTGGGTATTCCTCAACGTAGTGAAGAAGAGCGACCACCCGCAGCTTCTCGGGCAGGGCCTTGAGCGCCGCCCAGACAGGATTCTGCGCAAGGGCATTTACCGCTGCTTCCGCAGGATCGAGATCTGCAGAGGGGATTGCAGCGATCATCTCATCGGATGGGGCAATACGCTTGCGCCAAGGAGACCTATACAGCTCACGGCAACGATTGATGGTTACGCGCAATAGCCAGGCATGGAGGTGCTCTTCATCGGCAAATTCCGTTTCGCTCGTAAGAAGGCGCAGGAATACGTCCTGAGAGACGTCTTGAGCATCGGTACGAGAGCGAGTCTGACTAAGGGCAACAAGATAGACGGCGTCTCCATGGAGGTCCATTGCATGACGCATGAAGTTTTCGCTTCTGCAGCCCGAAGTGTGATGCTTACCACCTCGCATTTGTAATCTCCGCTTCGTCTCGTGGCTGTATACTTTCTACACGCTTCAATAGAGTCGGATGTTCCCTAAAAAAGAGAAAAATCGGTGACCGCGTCTGATGGCTCTGCTTGGCTTTTTCCAACGCGTCCGAGCTTTTCTCGTGGGGTATATGGCGCTCTGCGCAAGATGATTGGCCTAAACTACGTGCAAAAACTGAGATATGTGGGTTATTTTCCCGTCGCGGAGCTTATCCGGAAGTCGCGGATGAGCCGTGGACAGAGAGATATCAGAGTTATCCCTGTTGCCAATCTTTACGAGCATGTCCAGAGGGAATCGTGGGTCGTGTGCTGGCCCTTGTTCCCAGCCCGACTTATACAGAACCTCGCTTTTGCGCGCAGATCGGGGGCGTTCTCTAACGCGCCTCGCTCCTCGAGGCGTCCTTTGCGCCCCCAGCCCTCGTGCCCACCCGGTTCACCACCACAATGCCGGCGCTCACCAGCACCAACGCGCAGATGGAGCGCACGGGGTCAACCTGCTGGTACTCGCCGAGGAGCACTGCAGAAAGCACGAAGCCAAACACCGGGTTCATGAACCCATAGACAGAGATGCGCGAGACCGAGTTCACAGAGAGCAGCAGCGACCACACGCTGTATGCCGCAGCCGAGATGAAGGCCATGTATGCCAGCAGCGCAATGGCACTCGGCCCAGTGGGCGAGAGGACCCCGCCGCCGGCCACGCCCATCGCCATGAGACCAAGCCCACCCAGCACGAATTGCCATCCGCTGAGAAGCACTGGGTCGTGTCGCGCGGAGAGCTGCTGGATAAGACAAGATGACGTGGCCGAGCACAGCGTGCTCAGAAGGATCATCCCCTCGCCGTCTGGCGAGAAGGAAAACGAGAGGCTGCCCAGACTGCCGCCAAGGTTGATGAGAACCACACCTGCAAAACCCAGAAGGCAACCCACGACCTTCCTGCTGGTTAGCCGCTCCTGGCGAAACGCCAGCGCCGAAAGCAGGATGGCAAAGAAGTTGGCGCTTGCCTCGATGACTGAGCTTGTGGTTCCCGCGGCATGCGCAAGTCCCAGGTAGAAGAAGGCGTACTGCCCAAAGGTCTGGAAGAGCGCGAGCAGGCAAATGGCGCCCAGGTCGGAGCGCTGAGGCACAAGCGCCATCTTGCTGGTGGCGCTCACAAAGAGGATGACCATGACCCCGGCGAGAAGGAAGCGCGTTCCCGCGAAGAGCATCTGGGACGCTGTGTCGGCACCCGCGATGCCAAACAGCCCGTAGCCAATCTTGATGCAGGGGAACGCCGACCCCCAGAGCAGGCAACAGAACGCGGCGGCGAGAAGGGCGCCCCACGTGCTCGTGAGGAAGCGCTCGCGTCGCTCGCTCATGTGGAACTCTGCGCTGTCTTCTCGTGCCATGTTGCTCCTCTCGCGTAGCCGGCGAACCAGTATACGCGGGACGACCAATGATTACTGCCAGTCGCAAAGAGCTGCGGGGTCGTTTTCGGACGTTTTGAGCCCGAGCCCCGGGAAACGTCGAAATCTAGCGCCGCAGCTCTCTGAAGCTCTGTCAGGCACTTCGGCAGGTAAGAAAGCGACCCCCGGAGGGGCCGCAGTCGGCCTTCCCCCGAGGGTCGTGGGTTTGATGTTCTTCGACCATCGGGGGAAGGCCGACTGCGGCTACCCCCCTCTGGCTGCGCTTACGCGAAGTAGCTCACACCGCCCTCGAACAGCGGCTGGTACGCGTTGCCGGGCACGTTCTTGTAGAGGCCCTCTCCGCTGCGCTCGGTGTGACCCATCTTACCCAGCACGCGGCCGTCGGGCGAGGTGATGCCCTCGACCGCCATGAAGGACCCGTTGGGGTTGGAGCGCAGGTTCATGGACGGCAGTCGGTCGGCGTTCACGTACTGCGTGGCAATCTGCCCCGCAGCCTCCAGGCGCTCCAACTCGTCGGCGGTGCAGACGAAGCGTCCCTCTCCGTGGCTGATCGCGATGTTGTGCACGTCGCCAACCTTGCACTTGGAGAGCCACGGCGAGATGGTCGACGCCACGCGCGTGCGCACGAGGCGGCTCTGGTGGCGCCCAATGGGGTTGAAGGTGAGGGTGGGGGAGTCCTCGCGCGCGTCCACGATGTCACCGTAGGGAACAAGCCCCAGCTTGATGAGGGCCTGGAAGCCGTTGCAGACGCCCAGCATGAGGCCGTCACGCGCCTGGAGCAGGTCGCGCACCGCTTCGGTGACGGCAGGGTTGCGGAAGAAGGCCACGATGAACTTGGCTGAGCCGTCGGGCTCGTCACCGCCAGAGAAGCCACCGGGGATGAAGACGATCTGGCTCTCGCGGATGGCCCGCACCATCGCGTCGACGCTCTCGGAGACCGCCTGCGGCGTGAGGTTGTTCACGATCACCGTCTTTGTCACGGCGCCCACGCGCTCGAATGCGCGCGCGGAGTCGTACTCGCAGTTAGTACCCGGGAAGACGGGAATCACCACACGCGGCTTGGCAAAGCTGGGGCCGGTGGTGTGGCGTGTGAGCGTGACGCCGGCCTTCTCGGCATCAAACGAGAGGGGCGCGCAAGCCGGTCCCTCGGCCTTACCAAGGTACGGGTACACGCCAGAGAGCGCGTTCTCCCAGGGCTTTTGCAGGTCGTTCTGGATGGACATGCGCTCGCCGCAGGCATAGAGCGCGTACTCCGCGAGCGTCTGGCCAAACGCCGCAACGGTCACGCCCTTCGGTGCCTCCGGCAGGCTGGCGCCCTGCGCAAGCTCAATCACAAAGCTGCCGTACGCGGGGTTGAGCAGGGCCTCCCGGGTGAACTCGGGACGCACGCGCAGGCCAATGAAGTTGCCCACGCACATCTTGAACATGGCCTCGGCCATGCAGCCGTAACCCGGCGTACTCACCGCGCGCGCGGCGCCGGAGCCAACGAGCTTCTCGACGTAGTCAAACGCGGCGAGAAGGGACTCCGCCGTGGGCGTGATGCCATCGTCGGCGTACTCCGGGACCACAACAATCACCTGGTCGTCGGCGTGCTTGAACTCCGGCGAGGTCACGCGGTCGACCTTGCCCAGGCCGGTGGCAAACGAGACCAGCGTGGGCGGCACGTCGAGGTCCTCGAACGAGCCGGACATGGAGTCCTTGCCGCCGATGGAGCCAATGCCCAGGTCGAGCTGGGCCATGAGCGCGCCGAGAAGCGCGGCCGTGGGCCTGCCCCAGCGCTTGGGGTCGTCGCGGAGCTTCTCGAAGTACTCCTGGAACGTGAGATAGAAGTTCTTGTGCTCGAAGCCCATGGCAACGAGCTTGGAGACGGACTCAACGACGGCCAGGTAGGCGCCGGTGTACTCGTCCTCGCTCATGAGGTAGGGGTTGTAGCCCCATGCCATGCCCGAGCACGTGGTGGTCTCGCCGTCCACGGGGAGCTTTGCCGCCATGCCAAGCGCCGGCGTGAGCTGCGTTGTGCCACCAAACGGCATGAGGACGGTCGCGGCGCCAATGGTTGAGTCGAACCTCTCTGCCAGGCCCTTGTTGGACGCCACGTTGAGGTCGCTCACCAGCGAGACCATCTTCTGCGCAAAGGTGTCGCCGGCCCACTCGTGGTGGTACTCGTGCGGTGCGCAAACGCGCACCGAGGTCGACTTTGGCGCGCCATTGGACGAGAGGAACTCGCGGCTCACGTTCACGATGGTCTTGCCGCGCCAGGTCATGCGCAGGCGGGGCTCCTCAGTGACCTCGGCGACCACCGTGGCCTCGAGGTTCTCCTCGCGCGCGTAGCCCAGGAACTCGTCCACGTCCTCGGGGGCCAGCGCCACGGCCATGCGCTCCTGCGACTCGGAGATGGCAAGCTCGGTGCCGTCAAGGCCGTCGTACTTCTTGGGCACGCGGTCAAGGTCGATGAGAAGGCCGTCGGCAAGCTCGCCGATGGCAACCGAGACGCCGCCAGCGCCAAAGTCGTTGCAGCGCTTGATGAGGCGGCACGCGTCGCCGCGGCGGAAGAGGCGCTGCAACTTGCGCTCGGTGGGGGCGTTGCCCTTCTGGACCTCGGCGCCGTCCTTCTCGAGCGACTCAACGTTGTGTGCCTTGGAGCTGCCCGTGGCACCGCCGATGCCGTCACGGCCGGTACGGCCGCCGAGAAGCACGATCTTGTCGCCCGGGGCGGGGCACTCGCGACGCACGTGGCTGGCGGGCGTGGCGCCCACCACGGCGCCGATCTCCATGCGCTTGGCCACGTAGCCGGGGTGGTAGAGCTCGGAGACCTGGCCGGTGGCAAGGCCGATCTGGTTGCCGTAGGAGGAGTAGCCGGCCGCCGCCGTGCGGCAGATCTTGCGCTGCGGGAGCTTGCCGGGAAGCGTGCTCGACACGGGTGCCGTGGGGTCGGCGGCGCCGGTCACGCGCATGGCCTGGTACACGTAGCTGCGGCCCGAGAGCGGGTCGCGGATGGCGCCGCCGATGCAGGTGGCTGCGCCACCAAAGGGCTCAATCTCGGTGGGGTGGTTGTGCGTCTCGTTCTTGAAGAGGTAGAGCCAGTCCTCGTCGTGGCCGTTGACGTCGACCTTGGCCTTCGCGGTGCAGGCGTTGATTTCCTCGGACTCGTCCAGGCCGGTGAGCTGGCCCGTGTGCTTGAGCCACTTGGCGCCAATGGTGCCCATGTCCATGAGGCAGACGGGCTTGTCGTCGCGGCCGAGCTGGTGACGGATGTCCATGTAGCGACGGAACGCGGCCGCGACCTGTGGGTTGTCGAACTGGATGTCCGAAAGGCCGGTACCAAAGGTGGTGTGGCGGCAGTGGTCGGACCAGTAGGTGTCGATCATGCGGATCTCGGTGATGGTGGGCACGCGTCCCTCGCGCGCAAAGTAGCCCTGGCAGAACTTGGCGTCCGCCACGTCCATTGCCATGCCGCGATCGCGCACGAAGTCTTCGATGCCCTTCTCGTCCAGGTCGAGGAAGCCGCTCAGGACCTCGACGTCCGCCGGCTCCGGGTAGGCGGTGGAGAGGGTCTCGCGCGGCGCGAGCGACGCCTCGCGCGCTTCGACCTGGTTGATCACGTAGTGCTTGATGGCCTCGAGGTCGTCATCGGTGAGCGCGCCCTCCAGCACGTAGACCTTTGCGTTTCTCACCGTGGGGCGCTCGCCCTGCGAGACGAGCTGGATGCACTCGGCCGCCGAGGCGTCGCGCATGTCAAACTGGCCGGGCAGGGACTCAACGGCAAAGACACGCGCCCCATCCGCCACCTCGGGCATCTCGCGCGTGGCGCGGTCGGTCTGGGGCTCGGAGAAGACAACCGGCACGCACTGCTCGAAGAGCTCCTCGGAGATGCCCTCGACGTCGTAGCGGTTGATGATGCGCAGGCCGGTGAGCGACGAGATGCCCAGCATGTGCCGCAGCTCGTGGCTGAGCGCCCGCGCCTCCCCGTCGAATCCGTCCCTTTTCTCAACGTAGATGCGCGAGACCATCGAGGCCACCTTTCCTGCTGGGTGTTGGCAGAGTGCGCCGCGGGTGCGACGCCGAGAAGGACCGCCCACCATTCTACGGCAGAGAGGGCGCCGGAGCCGGAGGGCAGTGTGGCCTGTCACACATTCGTTGCCATTCGTTGCCCAGCAGCTCGCGGCCACGGTGTCGCGATTCCGGTGGACGCTGCAGCGGCAAGGACGCTGGCGGGGCAGAGGTGACGTTGCCGCAACGGCAAGGACGCTGCTGGGGCGGCAAGAACGCTGACGTGACGGAAAGAACGCTGCCGGGGACGTCTAAACTACGCACGGCTGAGTTTTGGCTTTGTGTAGTGCTGGGCTTTTGCTCGTCTCGCCCTCAGCCGTGCGTAATTCCGACACCCGTGGGACGCGAGGGGGCGGCTCCGCCGCTTTCCCACGTGCGCGAGGTTTCCGGCCAGCTGTCGAATGGTTTGTGCGCAAGTGGACGCCGGGGCCGAGAGAAGCGCCGGGGCCGAGAAAAGCGCCGGAGCCGATAAAAGCAACCGCCCCGGCTGCCGGGACTTCGGCGGCCGGGGCGGTGCGGGTATCACGCGAGAAAAGACTAGTCGTCCTCGTCGATCTTCTGGAGCGTCGCCATGATCGGCGGGATGATTTGCTTCTTGCGGCTCACGACGCCCTTGAGCAGCGCCATGCCGTCCTTGGGCGTGACGTCGAACGCCTGCGCCACCACGTCCTCGGCACCGTTGCCATAGATCATGAGGTCGGTGCTCTGCGACTTAACGTCGGTGAACATGTAGAAGATCATGGGCAGCTCCTCGGCCTTGGCGGCCTCGGCGAGGAACGGCCGCACGAGGTTCTCGGCAGCCACGCGGCTGTTCTTTGTCATGTAGCTGCCCTGGCCCACGCCAAACTTTGCGTTGCCGCGGCTGAAGACCTTGAAGTCCTGGTGGAAGACCTCCTCGGCAGTGCGACCCGTGAGGTCCGCACCGGCCTCGAACATCGAGTCGGCGTAGCTCTCGATGTCCTCGCCGCAGATCTTCGCCAGCTCCTCGGCGGCGTGGCGGTCCTTCGCGGTGCAGGTGGGGGAGCGGAACGTCAGCGTGTCCGAGAGAATGGCCGAGAGCATGAGGCCCGCGATCTTGGGCGGGATCTCCACGCCGGCCTCGGCGTAGGCGCCGTAGATGATCGTGCAGGTGCAGCCCACGGGTTCCGCGCGGTAGTAGACGGGCGCGTTCGTCTCGATGGTGCCAATGCGGTGGTGGTCGAGGATCTCCATGATCTCGGCCTGCTCAAGGCCGTCGACCGCCTGCGAGCGCTCGGAGTGATCCACGAGAATGACGTGCTTGCGCTTGATGTTGATGAGGTTGGGGGAGCTCACCAGGCCAAAGTAGGCGCCGTCCTCGTCGATGACGGGGAAGAAGCGGTGGCGCGACTTGGCCATGATCTTGCGCGCGTCGTCCACGGACGTGTTGACCGAGAACTGCAGGATTCCCTTGCGCAGCATCTTCGCGCGCACGGGCACGGACATGCCGATGAGCCGCGCGGCGGCGAAGGTGTCGTACGGCGTGGTGATGATTGTGCAGCCGTGGCGCTTGGCGGAGGCGATGACGCGCTTGGACACGTTGGCACCGCAGCAGATGACCAGGCACCCGGCGTCGCACTCGACGGCGAACTGCTGCGTCTCGTAGCGGTTGGTGACCAGCACGATGTCGCCGGCCTTGATGGTGTCCTCCATCATCTCGGGCGTGGTGCCCACGCGCACGTTGCCCTTGGTCACGCGGCCGTTGGGGTCGCCCAGAAGCAGCGTGCCGTTGAGCGTCTCGATGATGTTCTTGTAGGAGGTCTGGGCCTCGGAGAGCATGGCAGTGTCGAAGATGTCCATGTTCGCGTTGGCAACGTCCTTCACCGCGATGAGGCCTTCGAGGTGCTTGTCCTCATCGGTGATGCAGAGCGTATCCACCTTGGTGTCCTGCATCATGTTCCAGGCGGCGAAGAGGCTCATCTCGGGGTCGATGCCGGGCTGCTTCTGCACCACGATGTCCTTGATTTGGGGGGTCACCGAGGTGATGAGCTGCGGCTCGTCGAAGCCAAAGTGCTTGAGCACGAAGGCGGTCTCGCGGTTGAGGGCGCCTGCGCGCCTGGCCTCGTAGATTGGCTCGTCGATCTGGTTCTTGAGGTACGCGTATGAAATGGCGGCGCAGATGCTGTCCGTGTCCGGATGCAGGTGGCCGATGACGTTGACCTTGCGGATTGCCTCTGGCATGAATCCCCCTATGCTCTCGTTGCACCATGCCTGCCGCGAGGGCGGCAGCGGCCGTACTGGTGTATCCCATCCCCCTCGATTGTGCCACCGCTAGTAACAAAAAAGATGCACGCATGGGCGAAACCGCAGGTTTTGGGCATGCAGCGGCACCCGATTGTGCATAAACGTTGAAGGGCGCGGCCCCGTGCGCCGCCGCCCGCGGGGTCGCCCACACGCCCTCCCGTAGAATGGGAGCATACACACGCCCGTGGCGAGCCCTTCTCGCCGCATGCGGCACCCCCACCCAAGGGCACGTTTGGCCCCAGACAGGAGCAGCAATGGCAGAGTTCGTGTACCAGATGTACAAGGCCCGCAAGGTCGTGGGCGAGAAGGTAATTCTCGACGACGTCACGGTGGGCGTCTATCCCGGCGCGAAGATCGGCGTGGTGGGCCCCAACGGCATGGGCAAGTCCACGCTCCTCAAGGTCATGGCCGGCCTCGAGGACGTCTCCAACGGGGAGGCGCGCCTCACGCCGGGCTACACGGTGGGGCTCCTGCAGCAGGAGCCGCCCCTCGACGAGGACAAGACCGTGCGCGAGAACATCGAGATGGCCTTCTCGGACGTGATCGCCAAGGTCAACCGCTTCAACCAGATTGGCGAGGAGATGGCAAGTCCCGACGCGGACTTCGACGCCCTCATGGCCGAGATGGGCCGTCTCCAGGACGAGATAGATGCCGCCAACGGCTGGGACCTTGACTCCCAGCTCTCGCAGGCGATGGACGCTCTCCAGTGCCCGGACCCGGACGCCCCGGTGACCCAGCTCTCCGGCGGCGAGCGACGCCGCGTGGCGCTGTGCCGCCTGCTCCTCGAGGCCCCCGACCTGCTCCTTCTCGACGAGCCCACCAACCACCTGGACGCCGAGAGCGTGCTCTGGCTCGAGCAGTTCCTGCACAACTACCCCGGCGCCGTCATGGCCGTCACGCACGACCGCTACTTCCTGAACGACGTGGCCGGCTGGATCTGCGAGGTGGACCGCGGCCAGCTCTACCCCTACGAGGGCAACTACTCGACCTACCTCGAGAAGAAGGCCGCCCGCCTGGAGGCGGAGGGCCGCGAGAACGCCAAGCGCGCCAAGAAGATGCGCTCCGAGCTGGAGTGGGTGCGCCAGAGCCCCAAGGCGCGCCAGGCCAAGAACCGCGCGCGCCTCGAGCGCTACGAGCAGATGGAGGCCGAGGCAAGGGCAACCAAGAAGCTCGACTTCTCCGAGATCCAGATTCCCGTCGGACCGCGCCTGGGCGCCAAGGTGCTCACGGTCGAGCACCTCACCAAGGCGTTTGGCGACCGCGTCCTTATCGACGACCTCTCCTTCGACCTGCCGCGCAACGGCATCGTTGGCGTGATTGGCCCCAACGGCGTGGGCAAGACCACGCTCTTCAAGATGATCGTTGGCCAGGAGCAGCCCTCCTCGGGCACGCTGGAGCTGGGCGAGACGGTCAAGCTCTCCTACGTCGACCAGATGCGCGCCGGCATCGACCCCAAGAAGAGCGTCTGGGAGGTCGTCTCCGACGGCAACGACTACATCACCGTGGGTGACACCGAGATCCCCAGCCGCGCCTACGTGGCGACCTTCGGCTTCAAGGGTACCGACCAGCAGAAGCCCGCGGGCGTGCTCTCCGGTGGCGAGAGGAACCGCCTGAACCTTGCCCTCACCCTCCGCCAGGGCGGAAACCTCCTGCTCCTGGACGAGCCCACCAACGACCTCGACACCGAGACGAGCGAGAGCCTCGAGGACGCGCTCGAGCGCTTCCCGGGCTGCTCGGTGGTCACGAGCCACGACCGCTGGTTCCTCGACCGCGTGGCCACGCACATCCTGGCCTGGGAGGGCACGGACGAGAACCCCGGCAGCTGGCACTGGTTCGAGGGCAACTTCGAGGCCTACCAGGCCGACCGCGAGCGTCGCCTTGGCCCGGAGGCGTCCAAGCCCCACCGCCTGCACCGCAAGCTCACCCGCGACTGATGAGGCAAGGGGAGCTTCCCTTTGTCTCGTTTGCGCGCGGCGGGCTGACCGCCCAGGGACGGTCCCCGACTCATTCAAACAAGTCGGCGAGTGGGTGGCCGTGTGGCCGCCCGCACGCTTGTGCGTGTCGTATTATTTCCTCTTGGTGAGCAGTTGCGCAGTAGTTGTCCGTTCATCAAGGAGGAAACAATGCCCATTGAGAAGCCATACCAGACCCGCAAGGTGGTCATCATCGGCGCTGGTCGCGTTGGCAGCCACGTCGCGCTGTGCCTGATGTTCCGCCACCTGGTAAACGAGATCGTGTTTCTCGACGTCAAACGCGAGGCTGCTGAGGCCCAGGTCATGGACCTCGAGGACCTCGCCTCCGGCATGGGCGACTCGTTCAACATCCACGTTGGCGACTACGCCGACTGCGCGGACGCCCACTTCATCGTCCTCACCGCGGGCCGCAGCCGCAGGCCGGGCGAGACTCGCCTCGACATGCTCGGCGGCACCATGAAGGTGCTCGAGGGCATCGTGGGCCCCGTGCGCGACTCCGGCTTCAACGGCATCGTGCTCAGCGTCTCCAACCCCGCCGACATCGTGACCGAGTACCTGTACCGCAACCTCGGCCTGCCGCGCGAGCACGTCTTTGGCACCGGCACCGCGCTCGACTCCGTGCGTCTGCGCCGCATCCTCTCGGGCATCATCGACGTTGACGCCAAGCAGATCCAGGCCTTCTGCATGGGCGAGCACGGCGACTCCTCGTTCATCCCCACCTCGCACGTGACCGTTGGCTCCATCACGCTCCGCGAGTACCTCGCGATGAACCACCACTCCAACTCCAACATCGACTTCGACGACGTCAAGCGCATGGTCAAGGAGTCCGGCAGCAAGATCGTGGGCGGCAAGGGCTGCACCGAGTTTGGCATTGCCTCGGTTGTCTCCGAGATCATCACCGCCATCCTGCACAACGAGAAGCGCCTGCTGCCGCTCTCGGTGCACCTTGAGGGCGAGTACGGCGAGAGCGGAATCTCCGCTGGTACGCCCTGCATCGTGGGCGCCAACGGCATCGACTCGGTGCTCGAGATCGACCTCTCCTACGATGAGCGCCGCGCGATGCGCAACTCCTGCTCGATCATTCGTGGATACGTCGACCAGGTAATGCCCGAGGTGCCTGCGCAGGAGTAGGGAAGGGCTTCTCGGCGCGGAATCTCGCGGGCGTCTCCCTCGGCCGGAGTCCAGGCTTGGGCTCCGGCTGGATACAGATTCGTACCCGAATCTGTGACGCGTCCAGGTTGATACAGCTTCGGACGACGAATGTGTGACGGGCTGGCTGTGCGGGGACTCCGCGCGACCGGCCCGAACGATAACGAGCTGGGCAAATGCCGTCGAGCAGCACGCCGTCGAGAAGCACGAGGGTCGTCCCGCGCCGCCGGCCGCCCCGCGCCACCGGTCGCCCTACGCCAGGGTGCGCCGGATGCTCTCGAGCGCCTTCCTCCGGTCGCTCCGGTAGCGGTTGGCCTCGTCCTCGCCCATGGACGAGCAGCGCACGCGGTCGCAGTCGCGCAGCGCCTGCGCGATCGCCTCCATCACGGGCCGGGCCTGCTCGGTCGGCTCGACCACCAGGAGCTTGGTCCTTGTCGTACCGGGGATGCCCGCCGTGCTTGCAACGCCGTCGGCGGCAACCGCCTCGCCGTCCGCATCCGTGCGCTCCACACGCATCTCCACGGTTATCAGGCGCTTCGACTGCAGCCGCTGCAGCGTGCGCGCCAGCTGCAGCGAGGAGAGTCCGCAGTAGTCCGCCAGCTCCTCTCTGCCCGAGAAGACCGTCCCCAGCCGCACGAAGCCAAGGAGCCGCACGTCGCGGGGGGTAAGGTCGAACTGCGCGGCCACAAGCTCCAGGTTCCTCTCGACGAGCTTCTCCTCGAAGTACAGGCCGAGAAGCGCGTCCTCCTGCATCTCGGGATTCACGAAGACGGGCACGCGCTCCTCGCCCAGCTTGGCCGAGCGCTGCCACGGCATGATGTCGCCGTCGCCGGCGGACTCGATGTAGAAGCGGTAGATGTCGGGACGGCGCGCGCGGTAGTCCTCCTCGTCGAAGACCTGCTTGTAGAAGTCGTTGTAGTACTCAATCACGTTGAGCTTCATCTGCACGACCTTGGCGGGGTTGGCGCCCTGGCTGGCCAGCGAGCCCCTCGTGCGCATGTAGTAGTAGATGGGGACCTGCAGCGGGTAGATGCGCTTGCAGTGCAGCTCGTACTCCATGTTGAAGATGAAGTCCTCGCACCAGCTGAGCGTGACGTCCATGCGCAGCTGGTGCTTCTCGATGATGTCGCGGCGGTAGAGCTTGTTCCACACCACGCCAAAGTAGAAGTCGGAGGGGTTCTGGATCATGTAGTCGCCAAACTCCTCGCGCGAAAGCACGCCCTCGGCGTCGATGTCGCCCTTGCGCGAGACCTTGCTGCCGATCACGCGGTAGAAGTCCGCGATGACCATGTCGCAGTCGTTCTCCTCCATGGCGCGCACGAGAAGGCGCGTTGCCTCGGGCGCGATCCAGTCGTCCGAGTCGAGAAACTGCACGTAGTCGCCACAGGAAGCGTCAAGCGCCCTGTTGCGCGTGTCTGAGACGCCGGAGTTGGCCTTGTGGAGCACGCGCACGCGGGCGTCCTTCTCTGCGTACTCGTCGCAGAGGGCGGGCGAGGAGTCCGTGCTGCCGTCGTCTGCCAGGATGAGCTCGAAGTCGCGGTACTCTTGCCCCAGGATGCTGTCGACGCACCTGCGCAGCGTCTCCTGGGCGTTGTACACGGGAACGATGATGCTTACCTTGGGCATGGCGTCCCTCTCCACGAGGCGGTTTGCTTGTCGCGCGCCTGTGCCGGGCGCGCATGCCTCAATTGTAGTCCACGGGCTTTGCTATCCTTTAAGGCCGAGAAGGTCGTGTTGGGCGGCCAAGACCGGATTGGTGATGGCTCATGGCATACAGGGAGAACAACCACAGGGGACGCGTGGGGCGGGACGACATCCGCGTCTCTCGCTACGTCCCCGAGGCTCCGGACGCGAATGGTGCCGAGACGGGCGTTGGCGGCTCTGCTCGCCAGCAGTCCGTGCGGCGAGACCAGCGCCCCAGCCAGCGGTCGGGCCAGCGTCGTCGCCAGAGCGCCAGCGAGGTGCGCGTGCTCATGCCCGCAGAGCCCGCACGCACGCAGCCTCCCGCCAGGGCGGAGCAGGCCCGCGCGTATGCCGAGCGCCATCGCAAGGAGAAGCGCTCCCGCGCCGTTCGCCGCGGGGTCATCATCGCCGTCGCGTGTGCTGTGGCGCTTGCCATCGGCCTGGTCGCGGCACATGGGGGAGCGGGGTTCCCCCTTCCTTCGCTTGGCGGCCAGAACGAGGGCGGCGAGGCCTCCACGCCGGGCGAGCA
Organism: uncultured Olsenella sp.; assembly: GCA_900548775.1. Classification (GTDB taxonomy): domain Bacteria; phylum Actinomycetota; class Coriobacteriia; order Coriobacteriales; family Atopobiaceae; genus Tractidigestivibacter. The sequence continues at coordinate 42,165 of URLM01000008.1, read as the reverse complement.
GGGCTCGGACGCCTCGCAGGACGCGGGCCAGGGGTCCCAGCCCGCAGCCGCTGCCGAGAACGACGGCCGCATCGTGATGTCGCTCGGCGGCGGTGCCGACACCTACGTCAAGCATGGCGAGGGCTACGTCGACGGCGGCTGCTACGCGCACGACCGCGACGACGGCATGATCACCGACAAAGTCACGGCCTCCGGCGAGGTCGACACCACAACGCTTGGCGACTACACCGTGACCTACACCGTCGAGGACTCCGCGGGCATGGTCGCCACGGCCACGCGCACCGTCCACGTGGTGGACGACGTCGACGGCGGCTGGGACGACGACGGCGTCTCGGTCTTCATGTACCACGACGTCTACGATGCGACAAACCCGCCGGAGGGCGCCGCAGACGACCAGAACCTCATCTCCACCACCCTGCTTGACCAGCAGCTCTCCTGGCTCAACGAGAACGGCTACTACTTCCCCTCGTGGGCCGAGGTGCGCGCGTACGTCGAGGGCGGCCACTCGCTGCCGGCGAGGTCTGTGGTGCTCACCTTCGACGACGGGTCCGAGGGCTTCCTCACCTACGCGATTCCGCTGCTCGAGCGCCACAAGATCCCCGCGACCTCGTTTGTCATCTGCAGCGACAGTGACATACAGGACAAGCTCACGAACCATGCCAGCCCCTATGTGGACTTCCAGTCTCACTCGTACGACCTGCACCGCGCGGGCACCTCGGGCAAGGGCCATGGAGGGCGCATCTTCGACCTCTCCTCCGCAGAGATCGCTGAGGACCTCGAGAAGTCTGCGGACCTCCTCAAGACGAGCGACGCCTTTGCCTACCCGTTTGGCGACGTCTCCGACGCCGCGCCCTCTGGGGTGGAGCAGGCGGGCTTTCTGCTTGCGTTTACCACGCAGTACGGGCAGGTCCACGTGGGCGACGATCCCACGCAGCTCAAGCGCATGCGCATATTTGGCACCTATGAGCTGGGAAGCTTCGAGTACCAGGCGGCCCACGGCATAGGGTAGGGCGTGCCTTGGGGCTTGAGGCCTGCAGCTTCCGGCTTGCGCCAAGGTATTTGTCCGCAAGCCGGAGGTTGCGTGGCGGCGGTTTGGCAAGCTTCCTTTGTCGGTATCATCAGAGTGTAGACGGGCGCCCTTCTCGGCGCACCGAACATCGAGGGGCCAGTTGCCCCGTTGGGGGCGGGGGTCTCTCATGGCGTTGTTCAACAGGAACTCTAAGGGCGCGGGTTCGGGGTCGGCTGTTCGGGTGCCGCCCACCGCGTCCAGGCACGACGGCAACACGGCGGGCCGCGATGGTCGGCGGCGCCACGTTGCAGACTCCTCGCCGGCGTCTCCTGCGGCGGCTTTGACGCCGGCTCCGGCCAGACGCGCTCCCGTGCGTGGGGCCTCGTCATCGTCGTACGAGACGGGCAGCTACGGTGCCGTTGATGCGCGCGACGCCGAGGCGCAGGTCTACGCAAGGCGTCGCCGCGAGCAGGCGCGGCGCGACAAGCTGAGGGTTGTGGCGGTTGTCGCAGCCGCTGTGGTGGTGCTTCTCGCCGCGCTGTTCGCAACGGGAGCGCTGGGGTAGCTGGGCTGGTCTGGGAGGGCCGCCTGGGGTAGCAGGGGCCGACGTTCCTGTCGGCGAACTGCTGGCTATCGACCGCCGTGAAGCGAGGACACCGCCGATGGGGACGAAAGCATCGTTCCGGTCACAGCGGCTATCGCGACGATCGCCAGGGCGCATCCCGCAATGATGAGCAGCACGTAGACGAGGGTGCGGTCGTCGACGCTCCCAAAGCGCGCGGAGAACCGGGCGAGAAGTGACGGCTTGCGCGCGGGGGCAGACGAGGGGCTCTCGCCCTTCTCTGCCTGCGTCTCTCCTTCTGTCCCAAGTGCCATCGCGATTCCCTCACCCAAAGTGCCGTTGGTCCGACAAAATAGTATGCGTCATCTTGCGCTTGGCTGCCCTGACCTTTCAAGTTCCCTTGGGAATCGCATGGACCTTGAGGCGTTTTGCTGCTCCGCGGCCTGCTGCTCCGTCGCGCGCCTGGCTCCTCCACGGCGTGTCTCTTCGTAGAATATCGCTATTTCTTACTATGTCCGAGCGGCAACTGGGCAAACGTCGGGTCCGTTTAAGAGAAAGCGATAAACTACGCCGAGAAACATGGGGACGTCGCTGGGACGGGGCGTCGCTGGGACGGGGAACGTCGCGGGCCCGAGGGACTACGCCGCGAGGTTGCTTGCGGAACGGGCGCCCGCGAGTCGGCGCTCGGCCTTGGCGTTGCAGGTGCGCTTGCCGGCGACCTCACAGAAGATCGCACCGCCCAGGATGAGCACCGTGCCGGCGACGTTCGCGGGGGCCAACGCCTCACCCAGGACCAGCGCGGAGAGAATCACGGCCGAGAGGGGCTCGAGGTAGCCCCACACCGAGACGCGCTGCACGGGCAGCTCGCCCATGGCGGAGAAGTACAGGCAGCAGCCAAGGCCGGTGTTCACCAGGCCCAGGCAGAGGATGGCGGGCCAGTTTGCCGAGAGGGGCACGGCAAGCTCGGAGCCGTGGGCGACAAGCGCAAACACGGCGACGGCGGCAAAGCTCGCGACCAGCTGAATGGCGGAGGCCTCGATGCTGGACACGGCGTTGCTCGCACGCTTGCTGCAGATGACCATTGCGGCGTACATCACGGCGGACATCCCGCCGCACACGAGGCCCCACGGCGAGAGCGCCGCCCCCTGGCCCTGCGCCACCACGAGGAACGCGCCGCAGATGACGGCGGCAAAGCCCAGCAGCTTGGCGGGGGTGAGCCGCTCGTGGAAGAGGACGGGCGAGAGCGCCATCACGATGACCGGCCCGCAGTAGTAGGCGAGAGACGCGATGCCCACGCCGATGAGCCGGTACGCCTCGAAGAGGAAGATCCAGCCCACGCCCAGCGCCGCGCCGGACGCGGCAAGGTAGGCGGCGTCGCGCGGGTGGTCGAGGAAGGCGGGGCGCTTGCGGGCGCCAAGCACGATGAGGGCAAGCAGCGCGCCGCCAAGCAGGGTGCGGAGAAGCACGATCTGCCAGCTGGGAAGCGAGATCTGGCTGGCAATGATGCCGTTCGAGCCAAAGACGAGCAGTGAGAGCAGGTACTTCCTCGACGCGCGCGACATGCATGACCTCCCGTGGCACCCAAATTTCCCCAATCACTCTCGCAGAATGCCCATGCTGAGAAAAGCGAATGTTTATCATGAGATGCATGAGAAATCTGCATGCGATTGGCGCTGGTGGGACTGCCCGGAGATCGGCGGTCCCCGGTGCTTCTCGCCACCGTCTCCGAGGGAGCCCCATGGACGCGAACATCCAGAAGTACCAGGCGTTTGTCGAGACCGTGCGCACCGGGAGCTTCACGCGGGCCGCGCGCTCGCTCTCCTACACGCAGTCCGGCGTGAGCCGCATGATCGCCGACCTCGAGCGCGACTGGGGCATGACGCTTCTCGAGCGAAGCCGGGCGGGAGTCACGCTCACGAGCGAGGGCCGCGCGGTGCTGCCCTTCGTCGAGGGGGTGTGCGACGACTACCGGCGCCTGGAGTCTCAGATAGACGACCTCAACGGGCTTGCCGCGGGCAGCATCCGCATCGGGACCTTCTCGTCCGTGGCAACGCACATCCTGCCCAAGGTCATTGGCCGCTTCCAGAAGGACTACCCGGCCATCGAGTACGAGCTGCTCATGGGCGACTACACCGAGATAGACGGTTGGGTAGCGTCCGGCCGCGTGGACTTTGGCTTCCTGCCGCGGGCGCCGCGCTACTCCGGCCTTGCCGAGCGCGTGGTGGAGCGAGACGAGCTCATGGCCGTGCTCCCGGCGGGCCATCGGCTGACGGATGAGGCGGCCGTGCCTGTCTCGGCACTATGCGAGGAGCCGTTCATCGTGCTCGAGCGCGGTCAGGACGACGAGATAACCCCCATCTTCGAGCGCGCGGGCCTCTCGCCCAACGCGCGTTTCTCCACCTGGGACGACTACGCCATCATGTCGATGGTCGAGAGCGGCTTGGGGCTCTCGATCCTTCCGGCGCTCATTCTGCGGAGAAACCCTTACGCCATTGTGGTCAAGCCGCTCGATCCGGCCACATACCGGGACATCCGCGTGGTCTATCGCGACGGCGCCCTGCCGCGCGCCGCGCGACGCTTCCTTGAGTACCTGTGAGAGGGGGAGCGGGGGGCGGGCAGCCTCCTAGCGCGCGACGGCCCTTCGGTCGGCGTGGCCTCACGCCCTTCTCGCCAGCCGTTTGCCGACAAACGCCAGAAGCAGGAGCGCGATGGCCATCAGGACGATCGTGCCACCCGGCCTCAGCCCCAGGTAGTACGAGGCGACAAGACCAAGCGCCGTGGACGCCACGCCCGCAAGGCTCGAGAGGGCGCACGCCTGTCGCCAGCTGCGCGCCACTTGCAGCCCGCAGGCAACGGGGACGACCATCATCGACGAGACGATGAGCGAGCCCACGGTGCGCGACGCCACAGCCACCACAAGGGCGACCACCACCATGAAGGCAAGGTTGACCGCCTCGACGGCGACCCCCGCGGTGCGCGCCTGCCGCTCGTCAAAGGCCATCAGGAAGAGGCTTCGCCGGAGGAGGGCGCAGGTGGAAAGGGCCACGGCGCATACCGCGACTATGGTCGCCACCTCGTCGTTCGACATAGTGAGAATGCTGCCAAAGAGGTAGCTGTTGAGGCTCGAGGCGTTGGGGACAAAGCCCGAGAGCACGCCCGCGGTGCCCACGCCCGCAGCGAGGATGACGGCCACGGCAAGCTCCGCCTGGTCTCTCAGGGCCCGCCGCGCGCCCTCTATGCAGAGGGCGCCTGCCAGGCACGCCACGATCGCCCCGGCGATGGGGCTCGCCCCGCCCACGAGGCCCGCGGCCACGCCCGCAAGCGACGCGTGCGAGAGCGCGTCGCCAATCATCGAGAGCCTTCGCTGCACGACGGTCATGCCCACGAGGGGGATCACGGCGCCCAGGAGCAGGCCGGCGAGAAGCCCGCGCTGCATGAACGCGTACTCGAGCATCTCCTAGCACTCCCTTCTCGAAACCTGGCCGTTCTCAACAACGAGGACGCTTCCCCCAAGGCTCCCCAGGACCTCCTGGTCGTGCGAGACGAGAAGCACCGCCAGCCCACGGCTCGAGTGCGCGGCAGCAACCAGCGCACAGAGCTCCTCGCGGCTCTCCCGGTCGAGTCCCGTCGTGGGCTCGTCGAGGACGAGAAGCCTGGGGTCGTTTGCCAGGGCACAGGCAAGGCGAACGCGCTGGAGCTGCCCGCCCGAGAGCTCCCGCACCATCCGCGCGGCGTGTTCGGCCATGCCCACCTGCGCCAGGGCGTCCAGGCTCCGCTCGCGCCGTTGCGCGCGTGAGGGCCGGCGCCTCCGCGCGCCCGCACCCTGGAAGGCGCTGACAAGCTCGAGCGCCGTGGCAGGGAAGCGCGACACGGCCTCCGGGGGAAGTTGGGGGAGGTATCCCACGAGGTCCCACCTGCCAAAGCGCGCGGGGTTCTCGCCAAAGAGGCGGACGGCGCCCGCCGTGGGCTTGAGCTCCCCAACGGCGAGACGGGCTATGGTCGACTTCCCCGCCCCGTTGTCGCCCACGAGGGAGCAGATCTCGCCTGGCCCAAGCGCCAGGTCAACCCCACGGAGAACCTCGTCGCGTCCGTAGGAGAAGTGCACGCCCAAAAGCTCCACCGGCACCGTGCGCGGCTCGGGCGCTTGGAGCACCGCGGCTGTCATGCCAGCGCCTCCCTCAGTGCCGCGAGGTTCTTGCGCATGACGGAGAAGTAGTCCTCGCCGTTGGCAAGCTCCTCGTCGGAGAGGCCCTCGAGCGGGTTGAGCTCCTCCACCGTGGCGCCCGTCTCACTGGCGATGGCCTCGGCGACCTTTGGGCTCACGAGCTCCTCGGTGAAGATGGTCCTCACGTTGTTCTCGCGCACGAAGCTGGCAATCTCGGCCATCTGCTGGGCATTCGGCTCGCCCTCCGCGTCGATGCCGGCGATGGGCTTCTGCGTGAGCCCATATGCGTCGCAGAGGTAGCCAAAGGCCTCGTGGGAGACGACGAGGGTCCTGTTCGAGAGGTTCGAGAGGCCGTCGGAGAACTCGGAGTCCAGCTTCTCGAACTCCGCCGCCCAGCGCTCGTAGTTCACGTCGTACTCCTGGCGCCCGGCCGGGTCGAGCGAGACGAGGGCGTCGCGTATGGTCCCGAGCTGATGCTTGGCACTTACCGGCGAGAGCCAGACATGGGGGTCGGTTCCCGCCTCGTCCTCGTCGCCTTTCCCCTCGGGAAGCTCGCGAAGCTCAATGCCATCGCTTGCGCACACGAGGACGGGCTTCTCGCCAGCGAGCCCGTTCGAGACGTCCCCGATCCAGTGCTCCATGCCTGCGCCGTTGTAGACGAGCATGTCGCAGGTCGAGATGGTGCGAACATCCGTGGTCGAGGGCTCCCAGTCGTGCGGCTCGGTCCCCGCGGGAACCAGGCAGGTGACGGTTGCCCTGTTGTCGGCAAGCTTGCCAACGAAGTCGTACATGGGGTAGAAGCTCGCGCAGACAGAGAGCGTGCCGGTGCCCTTGTCGCCCTTCTGCGTCGAGGTGCCGTTGCCGGCGTTCGAGCAGCCTACGAGGGCCGTTCCTGCCGAGATGGCGAGAAGGCCGAGAAGGGTGCGCCGACCCATCGTTGGGTTGAGGCGCGAGCTTATGCGGTTGTACATGAGGGTGTCTCCAGTCTCTTGTCCGATGCGGGTTGCGAATTGCTGTGTGAGGCAGTCCGAACCCATCAGATGTCGAGACGAACCCCCAGGAGGACGGGGGAGAGCGCGACTAGGACAACGCCTGTGAGTGGCGCAGTCTGCAAAAGGGCGAGGTGCGCAGAGGGTATGCGTGGCGGCTGCGGGGCTGGCGTGGAGCTGCGGCCAATCACTCTGGCGGCGCCTGCCATGAGCCGGCAGACCGGGCAGTCCTCTCCGGTGCACCGGTGGTGGACCTCTTTGCCAAGTGCCACCGCCGAGAGGAACGTGCCCACGGCAAGGAGGACGGCGAGCGCGAGAGCGAACGCGCGGATGGCGTGCGTGCGGCGGGCGCTGCCGAGGGTGGCCCCACGGCCGAGAAGAGACTCACGCATGGGCTGCGGCCTGCTTTTTTGCACAGAGGGGGCAGCGCCCGTAGAGCACGGTTCTCGAGAGGTCGATGGCAAAGCCGTGCACCGTGCTCACGTGGTGGGAGAACTCCTGGAAGGCGTCGCAGTCGATGGTCGAGACCCGGCCGCACTCCACGCAGACGAGCTGCCCCGCGTCCTCCTCGCCCTGGTTTACCAGGCGATAGAGGGCGACCTCCCCGCGAGGGGCAACGATCTTCGTCGCCATCCCCTCGCCGGCGAGCGTCTCGAGGGTCCGGTAGATGGTCGAGCGACCAATCTCGACCCCCTGGGACCTCAGCGCATCGAAGGCCCCGTCGACGCTTGCGTAGCGATCCCTGTGCGCGGCAAGGTAGTCGAGGACTGCCTGGCGCTGGCGAGTGTTGTACGCGCGCCTGTTCGCCACGCGACTGCCTCCCATTCCATTGCTTTGCCGCAGAGCGGTTGATGACCGGTTCTGCTAATTAAAATTGAACTCTAATTTCAAATTCATAGTACAGGGACCCGGCAGGAGCGTCAAGCGGGAGCCCCTGGCAAGCCGCTACTCCCCGGTTGCGTCGCGGAACTCCTGCGAGTCGGCGTCGGACCACGAGGTCTTCCCCGATGCGACGACCTCGCCTGTCTCGTGAACGTAGGCGTACTCGTCGAGCAATGTTGCCTGGTCGATTGACCAGCTGCCGTAGCCTTCGACGGGACAGCTCTCCAGCGCGAAGAGCGCGCACGCGCCGTTGGCGGACTCGCGGTCATAGACGAGCAGTACGACCTTCTCGCTGTCCTGAGAGAGAATGACCTGCTCGTCTCCCTTGGCGTTGTTCGTCACCTGGTAGCCGTAGCCCTGCGACTTGAGCGCCGCGTCGTAGACGGCCTTGTAGCCGGCATCAATCTCCTCGGCCTCCTGTTGAGTGACCTCGGAGGGGGTGGCGCTGTCATCGGTTGGCGCGACCTGCTCGTCTGTCCCAGAGCCCGGCAGGTCACCCAGAGTCTTGTCTGCAACGGTCCGGCCTCTGGAAACGCTTCCGTCAAACCCCATGGTCACAAGCTCGTCTGACTGCTCGGACCCCCTGAGCCGCACCTCGACGCCCGTGTCCTCCCAGCTCACCTGCCAGCTCGTGGGGCGCACCTGCCCGCCGTCGTCCGCTATGCTCGTATCCATGTGCAAGACCTCGTAGCGGCCAAGCCTGAGGACGAGGCGCGCGTCCGCCGAGGAGAAGAACAGCGGCTCGCCAACGGACTGCAGCTCGAGCGTGAACCTGCCGTCTGGTGAGGTCGACGTGTCGACGGTTCGCACGGCGTAGTTGACCTCGTATACCAGCACGGCGGCGAGGAGTACGGCAACCACCGTGATGCCGCCGATCACGGCCAACACGGTCTTGACCACCCGTCTTGCGCGGTGCTTCTTGCCCTTCTCGGCCATGCCCCTCCTCCCTAGCGTGGTTGTGCACGATGCTAGCAGGACTTCGTCGCGGCTCGGTGCTGACTCTTGGCCTTGTGGTCCGGCGCTGTAGCCCGGTGCCGCTGCCCGGCGGTTGCGCCCAGCCGGCAGGGGGTAGAGTGTCATCGAGAGGGGGCGCGCCATGGAGGACAGGCTTCTCAAACTGGTGGGGATTGCCTTCGCGGTGTTCGTTGGCATTGCGGTCGTATTTCAGATCGCCGAGCAGCTGGGGACGTTCGCACGAGGCATCGCCTGCGCAGCGGGCATTGGCGTGATGGTAGGCCTCCCTATCTGCGTGCTGCGTGCGCTCTTTGGTCCCGACGCACAGCCAAGGCCCGGTACCTGGGGTAGGCTTGCTGCCGTGGTTGCGGTGTTTGCCTTCTCGCTGCTGTTCTACGGGATGTCCGGCCAGCTCGACGGCGGGGCTGCGGCGGCGATGGTCCTGCTCCCTGGGTTCGTGACGCTCGTGAGCATCCTTCGCGGGTGAGCGGCAGGGGAGGTGTCGGGCGGTTGGCGCACCGAAGCTGGTCTGCTCAGTTGCTCTCTGCGGTTTTTCGTCTCGTTGACTGAATTTGACCGAAAAAGATTGAACTTGAAAGAAGTTGCGAGATAATCGTCGCGTGCGGGACCCGCACGGCGTTTCGTTGGGGGAGCGTGAGGGTCCCGCACTCAGGCTGCAGTACCATTCTTGCCAAGGTGCTTCTCTGCGTCGGTATTGCCTGAGTCCGAGCGAGTTGTGGGAGGTAACGCGCGTGCTTGCCCGTGAGCGTCAGGACATCATCTTCCGCCTTGTGCGCGAGCGGGGGTCGGTGTCCACCTCGGAGCTCCTGGCGGCACTTGGCGCCTCGGAGTCCACCGTCCGCCGGGACCTCGCGATTCTCGACGAGCAACACCAGCTCGTGCGCGTGCGTGGAGGAGCGACCGCCGTCGACGCTTCCACTCGTCTCGTCCTCCACGACGCCTCCGTCGCGCAAAAGCGTGACGTGAACGTCATTGCGAAGCGAGCCATCGGCGCCCGGGCCGCCGCGCTCGTTGGTCCGGACGATTTTGTCTACATCGACGCGGGTACCTCGACCATGCAGCTTGCGGAGGCCATCACCCAGACGGAGGCAACGTACTTCACCAACTCGATTCCCCATGCGCAGCTTCTTCTTGCGAAAGGGTGCAAGACCTACCTTCCTGGCGGGATGGTGAAGCCACTCACGGAGGCGCTGGTGGGGGAGGCGACCATTGCCTCGCTTGAGAACCTCCACTTTACGCTGGGCTTCTGGGGCACCAATGGCATTTCGCGCGAGGCTGGCTTCACAACGCCGGAGTACAGCGAGGCCAAGGTCAAGGAGGTCAGCATGGTGCATACCCTGCGTCGCTACGTGCTGGCCGACCAGAGCAAGTTTGACCAGGTATCTCTCGTCACCTTCGCGTCCTTCGAGGACGCGACCATACTCACCGACCAGCTCCCGTCAGACGGGAGCTTTCAGGATGCAGACAACGTCGTGGAAGTGGGGAGCAGCTCATGATCTACACCGTAACGTTCAACCCGTCGCTCGACTACATCGTTCGTCTCGATGACCTTCGCCTGGGCGAGATTAACCGCGTGAACTACGAGCAGGTCCTGCCCGGGGGCAAGGGGATCAACGTCTCCATCGTGCTCTCCAACCTGGGGCATGCGTCGACGGCGCTGGGCTTTGTCGCCGGCTTCACCGGCAGGGAGATCGAGGCGCGCATGAGCGCCTACGGTGCCACCTGCGACTTTATCCAGGTGAAGGAGGGCATGAGCCGCATCAACGTGAAGGCAAAGGCCAAGGAGGAGACGGCGATTAACGGCCTCGGCCCCAAGATCACGCCCCAAGACATCGACGCGCTCTACGCCAAGCTCGACGCCCTTCAGACCGGTGACCTGCTCGTTATTGCTGGGAACGTGCCGTCGATGCTGCCCTCCGACATCTATGAGCGCATCATGAGCCGCCTCGACGGTCGCGGCATCGACATTGTGGTGGACGCCGAGCGCGACCTTCTCGTGAACGTCCTGCCGTTCCATCCGTTCCTGGTGAAGCCCAACAATCACGAGCTGGGCGACATCGTGGGCGCCACCATCACGCACCGCGACGAGGTCGAGCCCTATGCGCGCATGCTCCAGGAGCGCGGTGCCAGAAACGTGCTGGTCTCCATGGGCGGCGAGGGTGCGGTGCTTGTTCCCGAGAAGGGCGACGTCATCATGAGCGAGGCGCCCAAGGGGACCATGGTCAATACCGTTGGCGCGGGCGACTCGATGGTCGCCGGCTTCCTCACCGGCTGGATCGAGAGCAAGGGCGACTACGAGACTGCGTTCAAGATGGGCGTCTGCACCGGCTCTGCCAGCGCGTTCTCAGATAATCTTGCCACGCGCCCCGAGGTCGAGGCCCTACTCGCAAAGATGTAGGCGTTGGGAGAACCTTGCATGGCAGACGACACGCTCGACCAGATACGCGAGAAGTTCTCGCACGACCGCTTTGCGACTGATGCCTGCGGCTGCAGGGTGGACGAGGCCCGCACGGGTCATGCGGTTTGCTCACTCGATATCACGCCCAAGCACATCAACGAGAAGGGCGTCCCCATGGGTGGCGCCATCTTCACGCTGGCGGACTTCGCGATTGCCGTTGCCTCTAACCTGGGGCGTGTTCCCACGTTTTCCGTCTCGTGCAACATCGAGTTTCTCAACGTGGCAAGGGGAAAACGCCTGATTGCAACGGCAGACGCGGATCGATCCGGGCATACGCTGGGCTTTTATACTGCCGTGGTGGTTGACGAGCTGGGGACGCCGGTGGCACGCATGACGTCTGTCGTGTATGGCAGATAGGCCGATTCGATGCAGCCAGCGTTGATAGAGGGGCTTGGCTGCATCGAAATCGCCTTCGTTACATTAAATCCGAGTTCCTTGCGCTGAACTGCCCTTCGTTACATTGGCTTTTGGGAAGACCTCAAGTATCCGGTCACGCTTAACCACAACATATTGTGTGTCGAAACCGTAAGACAACAATATGTGAACCGTGATACTTGAGCACCCCTTAAAAGCCAATGTAACGAAGGGCAGTTCGATGCAGCGGGTCGCGTTCTTCATGTAACGTAGCGGCTTTCGATGCAGTCGACGAACAGTTACCCTGCCCCTGAGTTCCTCCGCAGCCTTCCTTTCCGCTTGCCCAATAGTCATCCGCACAATCAGGCTGACGGATTATCATCAACCTCACGTGAATTTGTTTGCTTTCGAGCAATATCTAATGAAGGGTGGGCACGGTGGACAAGGACACCAGCATCTGCATCGTTGGCGGCGGTCCCGCGGGACTCTCGCTGGCCATGTACCTCGAGAAGAACGGCTACGAGAACTACCGCATCTTCGAGCGCGCGGACCACGTGGGTGGCAAGGCATTCTCGCCGCTCATGAAGGTCAAGAACGCCAACGGCGAATGGGAGGACCGCACCATCGAGATGGGCGCGGTCATGGGCTGCGACACCTACTTCGCCGTCCATGAGTGCGAGGAGTTTGGCGGTACCACGCACGAGGACGGCCCCAAGATGGGCCGCAGGTTCATGAACACCGATGGCACCCCGCTCAAGTCCAAGAAGATCGACCTTCTCAAGAAGGTCATGAAGATGAACAAGCTGTCTCGTCTGCTCGACAAGAAGTACAAGGGCTATGACGTCAACGGCCACCGTGGCGTGGCACAGGGCCGCTACGAGGGCCCCTGCCCCTCGCCGGAGCTCAAGCTCGCGCACATCGAGGGCGAGAACCCCAACCTCAAGGACCTTTCGATGCCGTTCTCGGAGTTCCTCAAGAAGAATGGCTGCGAGGACGCCGAGCTGGTCTGGAAGGGCCCCTTCACCTCGTTTGGCTACGGCTACTTTGACGAGATTCCCGCAGCTTACGTCCTCAAGTATCTGGATGCCTTCACCGTGAGGCAGTTCCTCTCCACCGGCAAGCTCTGGACCTGGAAGAACGGCACCCAGTCCATCTGGCAGGGTGTGAACGACCACCTCAAGCACCCGGCCGAGCTTAACAGCACCATCACGGCAATTCGCCGCACGCCCGAGAAGGTCTACGTCACCGTGAACGGCGGCGAGGAGCAGGCCTTCGACAAGCTGGTCATCTGCACGCCGCTGGAGCTCTTCCTCGAGTACGGCGACGCCAACCAGGCTGAGCACGACCTCTTCTCCAAGATCGTGCACAAGGAGTACTTCACGATGGCCGTGCGGACGGACGAGGACAAGGCGCCGGAGATCTCGTACTACTACTTCGACAACATGACGCCCGAGACCCGCGGCCACCTCATGGTGTTCTATCACCGTTGGCCGGATGCCGGTCCGCAGCCGCTGGTCACCTTCACGCTTCGCAACCACGAGGGCATGGAGGACGTGCCGTTCGACGAGGCACGCGACACCACGATTGCCGACATGGCCAAGTCCGGCCTGCCGGTGACCAAGACAGAGCGCATCGACGACTGGTACTACTTCCCGCACGTGAGCTCTGCGGACTACGCGGATGGCTGGTACGACAAAGTCGAGGCCATGCAGGGTGAGAACAACACCTTCTACGCCGGCGAGGTCATGGCCTTTGGCGACATGGAGGAGACGGCCGAGTACTCCCGCGACCTGGTGCGGAGGTTCTTCGCATAGGGGGCAAGTGGGATGTGTGCCGTGGCGGCGCCGGGACCAGTTGGGTCTCGGCGCCGCTTTTTGCTGGGCTTGTGGGCGCGGAGTTCTCGCCGTCCGGGCTTTTTCGTCGCGCGAATTACGCACGGCTGAGCGCGGCGCTCACAAAAGCCCAGCACTCCACAAAGCTGAACTGCGACCGTGCGTAATTCGGCGGGCGAGAAGGGTCTGCCACTGCCTGCCACTGGGGGGATACTGATAAACCCTCGAAAAGTGGCAATTCGAGGCGTTGCTATACCCTCAAATAGTGGCAACCATCTGTATCCGCCTGCTTTTCTAGAGTCCCTTCGGTGGGTGAGAAGGAGCTTGTGGGCGCGTGAGCCCCTACTCGCGGCTCTGGGCAGTGCCGTCGCGCAACGTGGCATAGGTCACTGCTGACGCAATACCCATCGCAAGCAGGTCGGATATCCCTGCGCTCACAGTGTTGAGCACGCCGCCGCCTACGTAGCCCAGAATCGAGAGGAAGCTCGACGAGCCCATGATGTAGGCCGTCACGTGCGTTGCGCCCGCCCAGACCCCGCCGACAAACCCGCCCACAGCAAGGCCGATGAGCGGACGGCGGTAGCGCAGACCCAGGCCGTAGAGCGCCGGCTCCGTGACGCCTCCCACGATGCCCGAGACAAAGTAGCCCAGAGCCTCTCCGCCCTCCGCGGTTCCGCGCAGCCGCAGGAAGCCGCCAAGCGCCATGCCAAATGTCGCCCAGATGGCGACACCTGCCCCCACCAGCACAAACGAGTCCGTCCCCACGGCGAGCATGTTTGCAAGCCCAAGCGCAAGCAAGAGCGAGCGCATCCCGGCAATGGCGAGAAACTCCCAGCTGGCCGCGATGATGCCCACGCCCAGAACCGTGACCAGCCCGCCTTGTTCGCCCAGCGAGAAGAGCGCCGCCCCCAGTGCGTTTCCACACCAGGAGCCCAGGGGGCCCAGCGCGCAGAGCGCGGCGGGCAGCGTTATGGCCATCGCCAGCAGCGGCGCGAACATGGGGGCAAGGACCTTGGGGAGCACCTTGCGCAGATGGAACTCAAGCACCGCGAGAAGTGCGGAGGACATTACGATTGGAAGCACTGTGCGGCTGTAGTCAACGGGCGTGCAGGGGATGCCGTACACAGTGAACGCGGCGCCGTCGCCCGCAAGCTGGGCAAAGGCGGGCACCATCATGATGCCGCCGACCAAAGACCCCAGCTCGGGCGTGCCGCCGAGCTTCTCGGCGCACGAGTATCCCAGGTAGATGGGCATGAAGTAGAATCCGGCGTCGTAGCCATGCCGAGAAGCGCGTAGAGGTTGTCCGTCTCGCCAACAAGGCCCAGCATGGAGGAGCCAATCAGAGTCTGTGCGGTCTTGAACATGCCGCAGACGAGAAGCACGGGAATCATCTTGACCATGGCACCAGAGAGGTAGTCCAGCGCCGCCTTGCACGCACGGCGGACCGGTCCGCGCGCTGGCGCTGTTGGGGAGGGTGCCGTGGGATTGTCGGTTTCGCTCATGTGGGCTCGCATCCGCTTTGCTTGGGGCAATAACGAACACACTATATGCAATGTGTTCGAGAAACGCCTGCCGCCCGCAGGTCATCGGACTCTGCGGGCGGCCGCTGTCGCGAACGTGAGTTATGGACACATGAGGGGCTGGCGAACTGCCTTACTCCGGAATCTTTGTCACGGTGAGCGCGATGGATTCGACGCTCTGTGTGTCAATGAGGTTGCTGTACTCGTTGCCGTTGGAATCTGTTAGATACGTTGCCGTTACCTGGGTGTTGGGGGCAACGCTTTGCGCTGTGACGACATACTGGGAAAGAAAGTTCACATCTTCTTTGTCGGCGTTCTCATCGGAGGAATCGGGCAGCTCAATATATGCCCCGTCATCTGCGGTAATGTCGAAGGTGATGTATGCCGAGCCGTACGCATCGGTGAGTTTGTTCGCAAGCGAGATGTATCCGCACTCTGCGAGGTTGCGTCCGACATAGTCGCGCACATAGAAGTTGTACTTGTCGGGCGATGCCTGTATCGCGGTCATGTCGATGGCAGTTCCCGATTTGTCTCCAACGCTGTTCACGGAGAGCACGACCTCATCAATGTTTTGCCAGCTTGTCAGATTGTCGTACTCGTTGCCCTTGCTATCGGTCTCAAAGGTGTACTTGAGTTCGGTGTTTGGCGGGTAGCTTTGGGCCACGACGTAATAGCCCTTGAGAAGGTCCTCGTCCTCGGGGTCAATATACGTGCCGTCTGGCGAGACGAGCACCACACGAACCGTTCCGCCGCCATAGCTGTCTCTGCGAGAACCATTTAGGGCGGTATATCCCACCGCTGCGGCATTCATGCCAACGTAATTCTTGATGTACCACGTGTACTTGTCAGGCGATGTGTTGATGGTTACCGGCTCGGATGGCGCAGCGGTGGCGGCAGCCGATGATTCGTTGCCAGTGCCTTGCGTGGCGTCAGACGAAGCGCCGATGCTCGTCGACCCGCTGCAGCCGACTATCGTCAATGCACATAACGATGTAATGGCAGCGATGGCGAGTTTTCTCATGATTGCCTCCAATTCCGTGGTGAGCAGCTGAAATGGCGTGCCCACAGGATATGAAGGGAGGCCGGCCGTTTCCTCAGTTGACAACTGAATTTGAGCTCGAGAATGATAATACGTGCAGTTTGGGGAGCCAATGAGGTTCCTTGGACGGCTGCCGACATGGCCGACACGCCCAGCGAACCAGTTCGCATGCCTCGCAGATGGCATGCCCGATGCGAGCTGCTGTCAAAAAGCAGGGGAGAAGATTCTTCGTCGGGCGTTCCTTCTGTGGGCCGCACCTGCCGTACCATACGATGTAGCAGCAAGAAAGGGGCCTAAGCATGTCTCGCAGCAACTCCGCGCCACGCGCCATCGAGGTCCGCGGCGCGCGCGTGCACAACCTCAAGAACGTCGACGTATCCGTGCCGCTTGGCGAGCTGGTGGGAATCGCGGGCGTTTCGGGCTCCGGCAAGTCGAGCCTGGCGCTGGGGGTGCTCTACGCCGAGGGCAGCCGCCGCTATCTCGAGGCGCTCTCGACCTACACCCGCCGGCGCCTCACGCAGTCTAACCGCGCCGACGTGGACCTTGTCGAGCACGTGCCTGCCGCCCTTGCGTTGCGGCAGCGGCCAGGCGTGCCCGGCGTGCGCTCAACCTTTGGCACCTCGACCGAACTCCTAAACGGCCTGCGCCTGCTCTTCTCGCGCGTGGGCTCGTATACCTGCCCAAACGGCCATCGCTGCCCGCCCACCATGAACGTGGCGCTCGAGCAGCCCATCGTGTGTCCCGTGTGCGGCGAGAAGTTCTTTGGCCGCGGCGCCGAGGACCTGGCCTTTAACAGTGACGGCGCCTGTCCCACCTGTGGCGGAACCGGCGTCATGCGGCAGGTGGACGAGGCCGCTCTTGTCCCCGACGAGTCCAAGTCCATAGACGAAGGCGCCGTGGCACCATGGGGCACCCTCATGTGGTCGCTCATGAAGGACGTTTGCCGCGAGATGGGCGTGCGCACCAACGTGCCGTTTTGCGAGCTTACGCCCCAGGAGCGAGAGATTGTCTTCCATGGGTCAGCCGAGAAGCGGCACATCGTGGTGCACAACAAGGGGACCGACACGGCCACCGAGCTGGACTTTACGTACTACTCGGCCGTGCGCGCGGTGGAGAACGCGCTGGCCAAGGCCAAGACCGAGAGCGCCATGAAGCGCATCGCTCGCTTCCTCAAGGAGGGGCCGTGCCCGGACTGCCACGGCACGCGCCTCTCGGCTGCGGCGAGAGACCCGCAGGTACGCGGTATCAACCTGGCCGAGGCCACGGCAATGACGCTGGACGAGCTTGCCGCGTGGCTGCCTGGTGTGGCGGCGACGCTGCCGACCGAGGTCGCACCCATGGCCGAGCAGATCGTGGCGACCATGGCCGAGCCCATCGCTCGCCTGCGGCAGCTGGGCCTGGGCTACCTGGCGCTCGACCGAGCCAGCTCCACGCTCTCCAACGGGGAGCGCCAGCGGGTGCAGCTTGCCCGCGCCGTGCGCAACCGCACGACGGGCGTGCTCTACGTGCTTGACGAGCCATCCATTGGCCTGCACCCCTCGAATGTCGAGGGACTCCTCGGCGTAGTGGACGACCTTCTCGCCGACGGCAACTCCGTTGTGGTGGTGGACCACGACGTGCGGGTGCTGCGCCACGCGGACCACCTCATCGAGGTGGGGCCGGGTTCGGGCAAGAATGGCGGTACCATCATCTGCCAGGGGAGCGTTGCGGAGGTCGAGAGGGACGGGGCCTCTCGCATTGCGGCCTTCCTCTCGGGAGAGCGCGTGATTCGCACGCGGCGGCGCGCCGAGCGAGACACCATGTTTGACCTGGGGCGCATTCACCTGGAGACGGGCCAGATCCACACCGTACGGCCGCTTTCCGTGGACGTGCCGCAGGGCCGCATGATCGCCGTGACCGGCGTCTCGGGATCGGGCAAGACGACGCTGGTGCTCGAGAGCCTGGTGCCCGCGCTCCAGGCGGGCATTGCGGGGGAGGCGCTGCCCGCGCATGTGCGCGCCTGCGACGCGCCCGGCATTCGTCGCGTGTGCCTCATCGACTCCACACCCATCGGCGCGAACGTGCGCTCGACGGTGGCCACGTACTCCGGCGTGATGGACGACCTGCGTCGCGCCTTCGCCCAGACCACCGACGCCAAGGCCCGCGGCCTGCATGCGGGGGACTTCTCGTACAACACGGGGTCGCTGAGGTGCCCCACCTGCGACGGAACCGGAACCATATCGCTTGACGTGCAGTTTCTCCCCGACGTAGAGATTGATTGCCCGGACTGTCATGGCTCGCGCTACGCGCCGGCGGCCTGGGAGGTTCGCCGTCACACCACGCGCGGCGCGGGCGGCGAGAAGGGCGACTACTTGAGCCTGCCGCAGCTCATGGAGATGACCGTGGACGAGGCGCTGGGGCGGCTTGGCCGGCTGCGCCGTGTGGCGGCCAAGCTGCAGACGCTCTCGGACATTGGCCTGGGCTACCTCACGCTGGGCGAGGCCACGCCGGCGCTCTCTGGCGGAGAGGCTCAGCGCCTCAAGCTCTCGAGCGAGATCGGCCGCAGCCAGGAGGGTGCGCTCTTCGTCTTCGACGAGCCCACGATTGGCCTGCACCCGCTCGACGTTGAGGTGCTTCTCGGCGTGCTGCAGGAGCTGGTTGAGCACGGCGCAACCGTGGTGGTGATCGAGCACGACCTGGACATGATTGCCAACGCCGACTACGTGATCGACATGGGTCCGGGCGGCGGCGACGCGGGCGGGCGCATCGTGTGCGCCGGGACGCCGGAGGAGGTAGCTGGGTGCGCGGCGTCGCTGACCGGGCGGTACCTGGCCGAGGAGCTGGGGGCGCCTGCTCGGAGCTGATCGCGTCTCTGCGCGGTACACATTCGTGATGCGAAGCTGTATCGACCTGCGCGCGCTACACATTCGGGTACGAATCTGTGACGCGCGGGGGTTCCGGCCGATACACATTCGGGTACGAATCTGTATCGCGCGCAGGATGCTACACATTCGGCCGACGAATGTGTATCGGCCGGTCGCCGTGGCGCCGCGGCGCGAACGGCGGTGCTGGTAAACTCTGCGCAGGCACACGGGCGCGCGCCCAACCTGGGACGGAGGGGCCATGGACATCCGACGCATGCTGGCGGGCAGGCTTCGTACTCACGAGCGAGAAGACCCATTGCCCCTTTGGACGCCGTGGGGAGAGGAACTTCGCGCGCGTGACGAGAAGGGCGCCGGCTTCGGCTGCCCCGGCGACGCCAACCGCGCAAGCTCTCCAGCTACGCATCCTCACCCCCAGTTTGCCCGCAGCGCGTGGGAGAGCCTCAACGGCTGGTGGGAGTGCGCGTTTGTCGCCAGCCCCGGCGGCGACGCGCCGGAGCGCACGGCCGCCGTACCAGCGACGTTCTCCCAGCGCATCCGCGTGCCCTTCTCGCCGGAGGCTCCGCTCTCGGGCGTGGGGTGCCAGCTCCAGCCGGACGAGCTGCTGTGGTATCGGCGCTCGTTCGAAGCGCCCGCGCTCGTTGCCGGCGAGCGACTGCTCCTCCACTTCGACGCCGTGGACTACGCATGCGCCTGCTACGTGAATGGGCGTCTCGCGGGCACGCACAGCGGCGGCTACCTGCCCTTCTCGTTTGACGTGACAGACCTTCTGGCGCCTGGCGAGAAAACCGAGCTTCTCCTGTGCGTCCGCGATCCCAGCGACACCGAGCCGCACCTACGTGGCAAGCAGCTCCTCCAGTGCGGGACCATCTGGTATACCGCGCAGAGCGGCATCTGGCAGGACGTCTGGTGGGAGCGCGTGCCCGAGAACCGCGTCGAGGAGCTGCTCGTCGACGCCAGCCCGGACTCTGGCGACGTGACGGTTGCCGTGCGGGTCACGCGGCCGGTCGAGGAGCTGCGCGCGTCGCTCCTCTCGGCAGACGGCGCGCTCGTCGCCAGCGGCTCGGCGGTGGCAGGCGAGAACAGCCTGGCCGTTCGTGTCCCCGCTGCCACGCCGCACCTATGGAGCCCGGATGACCCCTATCTCTACGGGCTGCGCATCGAGTACGGTGCGGACGTGGTGACGAGCTACTGCGCCTTCCGCACCGTCTCTGTTGAGCCGGACGCAGCGGGTGTGCCGCGCTTCTGCCTCAACCACCAGCCATTCTTCCTGCGCGGGCTTCTCGATCAGGGGTATTGGCCGGACGGGATTCTCACCGCGCCCTCTGAGGAAGCACTGGCGGCAGACATCAAGACTGCAAGGGACCTCGGCTTCAACATGCTGCGCAAGCACATCAAGGTTGAGCAGGACCGCTGGTACTGGCTCTGCGACCGCATGGGCATGCTCGTCTGGCAGGACATGGTGAGCGGCGGCACGGCTCCCTACGACATGTGGCAGGTCAACCAGAAGCCCAACCTGTCCCGCCTTGCCTGCGGGCACTTCCGAGACGACACCGCCTCCCACCAGGCGCGGCTCTCCTCGACAGACCCTGCCTACCAGGAGGAGTGGACCCGTGACTGCGAGGGTACGGTTCGCTACCTGCGAAACCATCCCTGCATCGTGACGTGGGTCCTCTTCAACGAGGGTTGGGGGCAGTTCTGCGCGCGCGATGCGGTGCGCCGCGTGCGCGCGATCGACCCCACGCGGCCCATCGACGCTACCAGCGGTTGGTTTGACCAGGGCTGCGGTGACTTTGTGAGTGAGCACAACTACTTCCGGAAGCTGCGCGCGCACCTTCCGCGTGGCTCGTCTCGCGCCTTTGTGATTTCTGAGTTTGGCGGGCTCACCTGGCACGTTAAGGGTCACAGCTCCTTCTCGGAACCCTATGGCTACGCGGGGTTTGCCAGCCTGGAGGAATGGCGCCTTGCGGTGCGGGCGCTTCTCGACGAGGCACGCGCGCTCGAGGTTAAGGGGCTTTCCGGGTACGTGTACACGCAGCTCTCGGACGTGGAGGAGGAGACCAACGGCCTTCTCAGCTACGATCGCCGGGTGAACAAGCTGCTGCCGTAGACGACCATGGCGTGTCCTGCGTGCGTCGCGGGCGCTTCCGAGAGGGGAGAGGTAACCATGGCAGACAAGACCAGACCTGTCGCATCGCGTGCCACCAGGCCCACAATCTCTCGAACCACTTGGCTGGTTATCGTGCTTCTCGCCTTTGTGGGGCAGGTTGCCTGGGCGGTCGAGAACAACTTCCTCAACCTGTTTGTCCAGGACTCCTTTGGCGCCTCGCTGCAGGACGTAGCGTTCATGGTCTCTGCCTCGGCGCTTACGGCCACGCTGACCACGCTGTTTGTTGGCGCGTGGTCGGATAGCGTGCGCCGTCGCAAGGTCTTTGTGGTGGCGGGCGCAGCTCTGTGGGGCGTCTCGATCATTGGGTTCGCGTCCATTCAGGTGATCTCGAACACGCTTTCGCCGGATGCTGCCCAGGCGGCACGCATGGGCGTCACTCTCACAATCGTCTTTGACTGCGTGATGACCTTCTTTGGGAGCCTCTCCAACGACGCGGCGTTCAACGCCTGGCTCACCGACGTGACGGACGAGACAAACCGCGGGCGCGTTGAGGGCGTTAACTCCGCGATGCCGCTCATCGCGATGCTGGCTGTCTTTGGCGGAGCGATGGCCCTCATGCACGTGGGCGATGACGGGACCGTGACGTACGACTACCCGGCGCTCTTTGTGGCGGTCGGCGTGCTGGTAGGGGCGGCCGCGGTGGTGGCCGGTATCCTCATGCGGGACTCCCACCCGGTGTCTTCGGTCGAGAAGGGCTGGCTGCGCGGGGTGGCGCGGGGGTTCTCGCCTGCGACGATGCGTGCAAACCCAGTGCTCTACCTGGTGCTTCTCGGCTATTGCATCTTCTCGACGGCGCTTCAAGTCTTTATGCCATACTACGTGCTCTACCTGCGGCTTCCCTATGTGCTTGGTGAGGGCTACGTGTTTGTGATGGCCCCGGGCATTGTGATTGCGGCCGTCTTCACCATCTTCTACGGCCGGCGCCTGGACAAGCTTGGCTTTGAGCGCGCCGTGCGCCTGCCGCTGGCGCTGTTTGTGGCGGGGTGCCTGGCGCTCACGCTGCTCACGAGCGTGGCGGGTGTCTTTGTGGGCTCGGTCCTCATGCTGTGCGGGTACCTAGGAGCCGTGGCCTGCTTTGCCGCCGAGGTGCGCAACAACACGCTGGCCGACCGTGCAGGCGCTCTCCAGGGCGTGCGCATGTTCATGGTGGTGCTGGTCCCCATGCTCGTGGGGCCGTGGATTGGGTCGGCGGTGAGCTCTGGGTCTGGAGCCATCGGAGGCTTTGGCGTAGTTGGGGGTGGGTTTACGCCCTCGTCGCTCATCTTCCTTGCAGGTGCGCTGGTGTCGCTTGCGGTTGTTCCCACGCTTGTGGCGGTGGGACGACGACGGCATGCGGTGGAGTAGCGATGCCGTTTGGCCTCCTGACTGCCTGGCGCTGTTGAGAAGAAATTCGCCAGAATGGTGCCTCCGCTCGGCTCAAAACGTCGAATTAGTTCTCAGCAACACCGGTCGGAAAGCACGATAAGAACTCTCAGCCCAGGACTATTGACTCAGCGATTGTTTCGGGAGCCATAACTCGTTTCGCTTGTGCTGCTGCTATGTTGCAGGTGGATATATACGCGCAGTTCCATCACGTCGCCTGCCACGAAAGTGGCAGGCGACGTGATGGAATGCTTCTTGTCGACTTTTTACTATGCAAAACCAAGGAGGAAAGATGCGAACCATCGAGCTCATACAAACACTGCTTGATGACGGGGGTGATTCCCTTGAGACGCTCATGGAACGTTTCAAAGTGAGTGCCCGTACAGTGCGTTCGCATGTCCATGCGGCAAACCAAATGCTTGAAGATATCGCTCTCATTCGGTTCTCGAGAAAATACAATGTATATGAACTCGAGGTCCTTAATGAAGATGCATTTCAAACTTGGCTTGATCGGGGCAATAAAGTCGAACAGGAGCAGGCTGGTTCGGTCAGGCGCGTGCCCCGTATCCTCAATTACCTTCTACTTACCGATGGCTGGGTGCGAGTTCCCGATTTGGCCGATCGCCTCTTCGTTTCGTCCCAAAGCATCTCTATGGACTTGCATGAGGTTGAAGCTGAACTCTCTAAGTTTGGGCTTTCGCTTGTAAAGCGTCCGCGGTACGGGATTCGTGTCGAGGGACCGGAAATCAACAGACGCACATGTCTTGCTTCGGTAATCTCAGCCTCTCTCGTTGGTGGCACCGGAAATACTGAGGCGCTATCCAATCGTGCCAAGACAATAGGGATGACAGTCGAGCGGGTACTCGGTGAGAATAACTTTTCTATTAGCTCTATTGCATTTCAGAATCTTGTGGTGCACCTCGTGGTTGCAGCCGAGCGAATAGAGCAGGGCTGCTATGTTCCCATGGATGTCGAGCAGAGGGAACGCCTGATGGCACTGCCGGAAAGCATTACTGCCCAACAACTTGCGCAGGCCATCGGGAATGATCTTGGGATTGACCTTCCAAGCTCGGAGGTTGCTTTCATTACTATTCACCTTGCGGGGAAGCATTCTATCGATGCCCTTTCCCAAGAGGTCGATACAGATGGGACCGTAATCAGCGGTAGCGTCTGGGATATCGTTGGCGAAATCCTTGATGCTGCTCGTCTTGCTATGCGGATAGATCTTAGAAGCGATCTTGAGCTGCGAATGAACCTTGCTCGTCACATCGTGCCACTCTCAGTGCGGCTTCGATATGGAATGCCTGCAAAGAACCCATTACTCGAAGAGACAAAGCTGCGCTATCCGCTTGCATGGTCAATGGCGCTCGAGGCGGGGAAAGTGCTTGAGCGCCACTATGGTGCCATGCCAAATGAGGACGAGACTGGTTTTCTCGCTCTTTCATTTGCGCTTTCGCTGGAACGTCGGCGAACGCCGGCTCGAAAAATGCGTGTGCTTGTGGTGTGCGCCTCTGGAATGGGGAGTGCGCGCTTGCTTCGCCAGCGGTTTATTACAGAGTTTGGCGAATTGCTCGAGCGGTGCGACACATGTGACGCCGCAAGCGTAGCCGGAAAAGATCTTTCCGATGTCGATTACGTCTTCTCTACGGTCCCACTGCCCGATCTTCCAGTGCCAGTTTGCCAGATTAGTTACTTCTTCGACAGAGATGCTGGGGACGACATACGTCGCATTTTGGAGAGCGCGGACGCAAGAGATGCTACATCCATGTTCTCCCGTGAGCTTTTCTTTCCCCATGTGAAAGCAAAGGACAAAAACTCGCTGTTGGACATGATGTGCTCATCGATCGTCTCTGCAGGATTTGCAGATTTGACGCTACGTAAGTCGGTGGATTTGCGAGAGCAGGTGGCACCTACGTGCTTTGGGAACCAGGTGGCTCTTCCACATCCCGTCGAGGCAAAGGGAAGCACAACGGCAGTGGCAGTCGCTCTTCTTGATGAGCCTCTGTCTTGGGATGAGTTCAATCACGATGTTCGTGCTGTTTTTCTCGTTTCTTATGCACGAAGTGGCAATGACGTAGCAGACGCATTTGCGTCTCTAGCCGAATTGTTTGTGAGCAAAGAAGCGATTTCCGAACTAGTTAAAACGCAGACATGGGAGTGTCTCATCGATTGTCTTAGGAAGGGGAACCAATCATGCAGGGGATGAGTGATGTGCCGGAAGCACCTGGGTCTTCAGAAGAAGTATCGTTCGAAATCATCGCGTCCGCAGGTCAGGCTCGCAGTTTAGCTTTTGAAGCTCTCGGATATGCGCGAGACAATAATTTTGTAAAGGCTCGCGAACTTATTGAAGAATCCAAGAAAGAAAGTCTGCTTGCACACAGGTGCCAGACACGCCTTTTGACTCAAGAGGCATCTGGTGATCATGTTGACGTTGACGTGCTGCTCGTTCATGCCCAAGACCATTTGATGACAGCGCAGTTGGCAAGGGAATTAATTGAGGAAATTATCAATTTGTATGAAATCAAGGCGGACAAAGAGATTGATTCGCGAGGACGGTGTTCCAAGTAGATTGAGGTGAATGGGAGATGAACGGGAAAATGCTTTGGGGATCGGCAACGGCTTCCTATCAGTGTGAAGGCGCATGGAACGAAGACGGAAAAGTCGAATCGATGTGGGATCACTATCTTCACCAGGAAAACCTTGAGAATGGAGATGTCGCTTCCGACCACTACCACAGGTTTCGTGAGGACATTAGACAGATGGCTGAGGGCGGCCAGAATGCCTATCGCTTCTCACTCTCCTGGCCAAGGATCATTAAGAATGAATCCGGGGAAATTAACGAGAAGGGCTTGGACTTCTATCGTCAGATGATCGACGCCTGCCACGAGAATGGAATTGAACCGTTCGTTACCTGCTATCACTGGGATCTTCCGCAATACCTAGAGGAGAAGGGAGGCTGGCTCAACAAGGCGACAGCGGCTGCTTTTCAGCATTACTGTGAAGTTGTATTCAAGGCGTTTAACGGCCTTGTCGATCACTGGACAACCTTCAACGAGCCTAAGTGGTTCGTATTCTCGGGATACATGTCGGGCAATTACCCTCCTTGTCACAAGAATCCACAGGAAGTAGTAAATGCCGCATACAACGTCATGTATGCCAATGCTCTTGCAGTTAAATCCTTTAAAGAGCTTGGTATTCTGGGTTCGATTGGCATTGTGACCTCATATCAAACGATTTATGGAATTGATGACAGCGAAGCGTGCCAGCTGGCGTTCCGCAACGCTGATAACTACTGCAATAACTGGATTATCGATACCGCCTGCTCTGGGGCATTCCCTTCCGACATGGTTGCGAAACTGGCAGCTGAGGGCTTTGATCTCTCGATTGCTCAGCCCGAAGAGTTGCAGCTCATCAAAAACAATACGGTCCAATTTTTGGGCATGAACTACTATTCGCCTCAGTTTGTTAAGCCATATACGGGTGGTGAGACAGACGTCAAAGTTAACAATCTTGGCAAGAACTACAAAGGCAATATGAGAACCGTCGTAAAAAACTGGTTTGAGGTTGCCAACGATGACATGACGGAACTGCCTCGGAATGACTGGGGAATGATCGTATATCCTCAGGGGCTCCGCGAAGGTCTAAGACGCAATTCAGCAAAGTTCTCAGGACCAATCTATGTCACCGAGAATGGATTCGGGAACTACGAGGATGTCCATAACGGACCAGTTCATGACCAGTATCGGATTGAATACATCAGAGAGCATGTCCGCTACCTCTTGAAAGCTCAGTCAGACGGTGTTGACGTTCGCGGGTACTTTGTGTGGTCACCCTTTGACCTGTATTCATGGAAAAACGGTTGCGAGAAACGCTATGGGCTTGTTGCCGTTGATTTCGACCACGGGTGTAAACGCATTCCAAAGGACTCCTATTACTGGTATCGGGATGAAATAGCAAGCAACTGGCTGGACGTTCGCTAGAGGAGGTTTTGATGAAAAAGGTTGTGCTGGTGTGTAATGGCGGCCTATCCACATCAATTATGGCAAAGAAGCTAAACGATATGGGTGGTAATGATTACGACGTCTATGCATACGGAGAACAGGAATACGAGGAACATTTGGATGGGGTTGATTGCGTACTAATAGGTCCTCAGATTCGATATCTCCTTCCTGGAATACGAGCAAAGGTTGGCAATGATGTCCCGGTGGAGGTGATAGAGCCCCGGACATACGGCACCATGAACGCAGCAAAGGTCGTTGAACAACTCAACCGTATGACAACGAAATAGCTGGTTGGAGGAGGAGGTTCTTCTATGGAAGCTTTTATCGCATGGATTGAAAAGAACATCATGCCAGGCGCGAATAAGCTTGCAAGCGAAAGACATCTAAAGGCCATACGTGATACTTTTATGACCATACTGCCTCCAATTTTCTTTGGCGGCATTATTGCAGTCATTAATTCTGCTCCAGTAACCGATGACACGACCAACGGAATACTGTTGGCTTGGGCGGCTTTCGACCAGCAGAATGCCCTCGTTCTGGGTTGGCTCAATCAGGTTACCCTTGGGTTCCTCTCTCTTTATGTTTGTATTGGTATTACCTATTACCTCGCCAAATCGTATGACATGGAGGTGTTTCTTCCAATCATTATTTCTCTTGCGGGATATTGCATGCTTGTAATTGATCCGCAGGAAATATCGTTTGGGAATGTGCTTGGCCAGCTGACTTACTTTGATGGCAAGGGAATCCTGGTTGCCCTCTTTGTATCCATAATGACTGTGGAGCTCTATCGTGTTCTTTATGAGCACAAAGTAGGATGGATTAAGATGCCAGATTCCGTTCCACCCGCTCTGATGGTTTCCTTCGGTTCTCTTGTCCCTTGTCTCATTGTTCTCGGAATTGATTCGGTCATCTTTATACTTTGCAAGAACATTGCGGGAACTTGTTTCGCGGCAGTTGTTATTGGGGCACTCTCGCCTGCGGTTGAGGCGACCGATAATATGGCGTTCGCCATTCTTGTTGCATTTCTGCTCAATTTTGGGTGGTTCTTCGGAATACACGACACGGTTTGGTCTGGATTCCTTAGCCCCATTGAGTACGGTACCCTCTCCGTTAATGCTGCTGCTCAGGCGGCGAGTACAGCTTTGCCTCATGTCTTCACTGTTTCGTTTTGGTGCTACTTTGGCATTATCGGGGGTTTGGGAAACTGCCTTGCTCTAGGTCTGCTTTGTCTTCGCTCAAAGAATAAGGAAGTCAACCTTGTTGGTAAACTCGGTATCGTCCCGGCCTTTTTTGGCATTTCTGAGCCAATAACGTTTGGACTTCCAATCATGCTGAACCCGCTGCTGTTCATTCCTAGCATTGTTACCAGCATCGTTAACGTTATCGTTTCTTATTCACTGATGTCCGCCAACATCATCGGGAGAACCTATGCGATGCTCTCATACAACATGCCTTCAGTTTTTGGTGCGTACTTTTCGACCGGAGACTGGAAAGCAGTATTGCTCATCGTCGTATTGATTATGCTTGACATGGTTATCTACTTCCCATTCCTCAAGGCATACGAGCGTTCTATGGGAGAGGAGACGACCGAGGCGAACGCGGCCGTTTAGAACTAGCGATTCATTATGCAGGGAAAGGCCGATGCATTTGTATTGACGAGGCCGACCGTGAGGTCGGTCTCGTTTTTTCTGGAAAAGGGATTCTTTTCAATACTGTCTCAATCAAAATGTTGAACTAATCAATTTGAAAGGCTGTGGGGATGTGAGCAGTACTAACACGAGTGACCAAGGCACATTTTCCCGAGTACTCGATGCAAGGACGGTTGTATCAATAATCGCTTCGGGTAGTCTCGCATTCTGTGCGATTGTGTTTGAGACCTCGACTAACGTCGCCATCCCGGTCATGATGTCGGAGCTTGGAGTCGACACAGCGACAATACAGTGGATTACATCCGCGTACCTACTCGTTTTGTCGGTGACGATTCCCGTATTCCCTGTACTCAAGTCACGCTATTCCTTGCGTCGTCTTTTTGCTGCTTCAACACTTTCCTTTACAGCGGGAACGCTGCTTTGCTGTACCGCAGCTACATTTCCCCAGCTCCTGTTGGGTAGAGTTATTCAGGGGCTGGGGACTGGCGTTGCGATGCCGCTTATGTTCAACGTTGTAATAGATCAAGTACCCTTTGAGCACATGGGCATGATGATGGGCGTTGCGTCGCTGATTATTTCGTTGGCACCGGCAATTGGGCCTGCTTATGGTGGAGTTGTGCTAGAAGCGTTTGGGTGGCATGCGATGTTTTTGTTTGCGGTCCCCCTCATTACTGTGGCATTCGTTGCAGGAGTGGTCTGTCTACGACAGACAACGGAACTGGCTATACGCCCATTTGACGCGACGGGGTTCCTTTTTGTAGCCTCTGGTTTTCTTCTGATTGTGGTGGGGGTGAATCGGCTATCTAACGGTGGGCTCACCGTTATTGTTGCAGCTCTTCTAATTGCCGGCCTCATTCTTCTTGTTCAATTTGTAAGACACGCAAGACGTGCTAAATATCCTCTAGTGTCTCCTGAAGTGTTTTCCTCAACTAGATTTATGACGTCAGTAGCTGCAATTGCGGGCGCGTCCTTCGTATGCCTCGGATATGCATGGTTGATTCCCAACTTCACCCAGGTGGCTCTTGGTACGGGAGCAAAGGTTTCTGGCCTTGTAGTGGTTCCTGGGTGCGTGGCTACGATGCTGTTCTCTCCGGTTGCTGGTCGACTTCTTGATAGAAAAGGACCGTGCGCTCCCATCGCAGTTGGTGCAACCCTGTTGGTATTGGGCGCTATTCTGATGTGCTTCCTTTCATTGGATACCGTCTTGGGATTGGCGGTGTGGTACCTGCTATCGGGAATGGGGGAAGGTCTGTTGGCTAGTCCCTCGATGACCTACGGTCTTTCTTCTCTAAACGATAGCCTGCGGGCTGATGGGACTTCGGTTTGTAACTCTCTGCAACAGCTAGGTGGCTCGGTAGGAGTAAGCACCGTTACGGCGGTTGTGGCCGCTGCTCAATCTTCAAATGCTGACAATACAACCGGAATGGCGCTAGGTGGACAAACCGCCTTTGTCGTGCTGGCAATCGTTGCTGCCGTTGCAGCCGCATTCTCGTTGATTGCTCTGCGGCTTGCTAAGTCCTGATTGACCCTGCGAGCTCACCCCGAGTGGGCGAGCAACATGCTAAACAGTTCTCACTACCGGAACACCTGGTGCTGCTGAGAAGAAATTGGACGAAATTGCGCCGCCGAGCGGCCCAAAACGTGGTACGAAAAGTTCCCAACAGCGCCTGGGGGGCGGAGGCGCGCCGTTCGGCATAAAGAACGGGGGACGGCCGCAAGACTGCCATCCCCCGTACGTGCGTCTATCCTGCAAGTGCCCTACATGTGGTCGTGGCAGGTGCGCGCAATCACGTCGAGCTGCTGCTCGCGGGTGAGGTCGATGAACTTCACCGCGTAGCCGGAGACGCGGATCGTGAAGTTGGCGTACTCGGGCTTCTCGGGATGCTCCATCGCATCTTTGAGCTTCTCGACGCCAAACACATTGACGTTGAGGTGGTGCGCGCCGTTGGAGAAGTAGCCGTCAAGCACGTTCACCAGGTTGCCAACGCGCTGCTGCTCGTCGGTGCCAAGCGCGCCGGGGTTGATGGTCTGCGTGTTCGAGATGCCGTCAAGGGCGTACTCGTAGGGAAGCTTGGCCACGGAGTTGAGGCTCGCGAGCAGGCCGTTCTTCTCGGCACCATAGCTGGGGTTGGCGCCGGGCGAGAAGGGCGTGTAGGCCGGGCGGCCGTCGGGCAGGGCGCCGGTGGCCTTGCCGTACACCACGTTGGACGTGATGGTGAGGATGGACGTCGTGGCCTCGGAGTTGCGGTAGGTGTGGTGCTTCTTGATCTTGGTCATGAAGGTCTTGAGCAGCCACACGGCGATGTCGTCCGCGCGGTCGTCGTCATTGCCGTAGCGGGGGAAGTCGCCCTCGGGAACGTAGTCAACAACCAGGCCGGACTCGTCACGCACGGTGCGCACACGGGCGTACTTGATGGCCGAGAGCGAGTCCACCACGTGGCTGAAGCCAGCGATGCCGGTGGCGAAGGTGCGGCGCACGTCGGTGTCGATGAGGGCCATCTCGGCGGCCTCGTAGTAGTACTTGTCGTGCATGTACTGGATGAGGTCGAGGATGTTCACGTAGAGGCCCGCCAGCCAGTCCATCATGATGCCGAACTTGTGCATGACCTCGTCGTAGTCGAGGTACTCGCTCGTGATGGGGGCGAGCTCGGGTCCAACCTGCATGTGGTTGCCCTGCTTGTCGGTGTACTTGAGGTCCTTGCCACCGTTGATGGCGTAGTTCAGGCACTTGGCGAGGTTCGCACGGGCGCCAAAGAACTGCATCTCCTTGCCGGTCTGGGTGGCCGAGACGCAGCAGCAGATGCTGTAGTCGTCGCCCCACACCGGGCGCATGACGTCGTCGTTCTCGTACTGGATCGAGCTGGTGGTGATGGAGATCTTGGCCGCGTAGCGACGGAAGGCCTCGGGCAGGCGCTTGGAGTAGAGCACCGTGAGGTTGGGCTCGGGCGCGGGACCCATGTTCTCGAGCGTGTGGAGGAAGCGGAAGTCGTTCTTGGTCACCATGTGGCGACCGTCCTGGCCAAGGCCAGCCATCTCGAGCGTTGCCCACACGGGGTCGCCGGAGAACAGCTCGTTGTAGCTGGGGATACGTGCGAACTTGACCATGCGGAACTTGAGGACCAGATGGTCGATGAGCTCCTGTGCCTGGGTCTCGTCGAGCTTGCCGGCCTCGAGGTCGCGCTGGATGTAGATGTCCAGGAACGTGGAAATGCGGCCCACGGACATGGCGGCGCCGTTCTGGGTCTTGATGGCGGCCAGGTAGCCAAAGTAGAGCCACTGCACGGCCTCGTGCGCGTCGCGCGCGGGCTGGGAGATGTCGTAGCCGTAGATCTTGGCCATGGCCTTGATGCCCTTGAGGGCGCGAATCTGCTCGGAGATCTCCTCGCGCAGGCGGATGACGTCGTCGGTCATGGTGCCGTCGCCGCAGTTGAGGAGGTCCCCCTGCTTCTTGGCGATGAGGAAGTCGATGCCGTAGAGCGCCACGCGGCGGTAGTCGCCCACGATGCGGCCACGGCCGTAGGTGTCGGGCAGGCCGGTGATCACGTGGCTGTGGCGGGCGGCGCGCATCTCGGGGGTGTAGGCGTCAAAGACGGCCTGGTTGTGGGTCTTGTGGTACTCGTTGAAGATCTGGTCGTACTTGGGGTTGATCTTGTAGCCGTAGCTCTCTGCCGCCTGCTGGGCCATCTTGATGCCGCCGTAGGGCATGAAGGCGCGCTTCAGGGGCTTGTCGGTCTGGAGGCCGACGACCTTCTCGAGGTCCTTGAGTTCGGGGTCGATGTAGCCGGGGCCGTATGCGGTGAGGCCAGAGACGACCTCGGTCTCGCAGTCGAGCACGCCGCCGTTGGCGCGCTCCTGCTTCTGGAACTCCTGGACCTTGCCCCACAGCTTGTCGGTTGCCTCGGTGGGGCCGGCGAGGAACGACTCGTCGCCCTCGTACTGGGTGTAGTTGCGCTGGATGAAGTCGCGGACGTTCACGTCATCTGTCCAGTGACCTGCCGAGAAGCCCTGCCATTCGTCACGTAGTGCCATGCGTTCCTCCTGTAGTTGCTATGCCTGCGGAAGCCCCGGCACCGCTGCGCCGAGGATTCGTTCCGCGTTTTCCACTCGTTCCTTGCTGGGCGGCTGGGTGTCGCGCAGCGTGTACGGGATGCCAAGCTCGTCCCACTTGTAGACGCCCAGGCTGTGGTAGGGGAGCACGTCCACGCGACGGACGTTCGAGAGAGTCTTGATGAAGTCCGCAGTGCGGTGGAGGTACTCGTCGTTGTCGGTGATGCCAGGGACCAGCACGTGGCGGATCCATACAGGGACGCCGGCGTCGGAGAGCCAGCGCAGCGCGTAGAGGATGTTCTCGTTGGAGTGGCCCGTGAGGGCGCGATGCTCCGCCGGGTCGATGTGCTTGATGTCTGCGAGGACCAGGTCGCAGGCCGACATGATTCGCTCCCATGCCTGGTAGAAGGGTTGCTGGCGGGTGAAGGGCGCAAGCGAGGTGTCCAGGCAGGTGTTGATGCCACGAGCGTGAGCACCCTCGAAGAGCTCCGCCACGAAGTCCGGCTGGAGGAGCGCCTCGCCGCCCGAGACGGTGATGCCGCCCTCGCGTCCCCAGTAGCTGCGATAACGTTCCGCCTGGTCAAGGAGGTCCGTCGGCTCCATGAGCGTGCCGCGGCCGAGGGCCCAGGTATCGGGGTTGTGACAGTAACGGCAGCGCATGGGGCAGCCCTGGAGGAAGACGATGAAGCGCACGCCCGGGCCGTCTGCCGAGCCAAACGATTCTGTCGAGTGAACACGTCCTTGCATGGTCTGCCTCCGTTCAAGGGTGAGAGTGCCGTTGCCACCTGTGCGCTGCCTTCGTGTGGGCTCAAATGTAATGGGGGTTGCCCGAGCGGTCCTTGATTGAAATCAAGTAAATGAGAAATCACGTGATTCAAACAGGCGCATTATCCCGCGGAGGCACGGCGAGCGAGGGAGCGAGGGGCCACGGTGCATCGAAGTACCCTTCGTTACATTAAATCGCCCGCGGATGCGCCGAACTGCCCTTCGTTACACCCCTTTTTCGGGCTCGATTGGATTTTGCATTCTAGTTAAGGAATTGATAACGCTTCTACCTGGGCTTTTTCTCTCGTATCTCAGTTCACTACTTTGGGGGTGCCAGAAACTAGGTGTAACGAAGGGCAGTTCGGCGCAGTGGAGAAGAAAAGTGTGTAACGAAGGGCAGTTCGATGCGCTCTAGACGCCCCAACTTGCATTGTGGCCACATCAGAGTCCCGGGCCGTTCGAAACAGCATTCATGTACTGCCCCGTCCACTCGCCCCGCTTAGCTGAGGCAGCGCATCCTGTCCCGGTCGACAATGCGCAGGCGACCGCGGCCCACGCGTTCTACCAGGCCCTCTCTGCTCAACGAGGAAATGGCGCGAGAGACGGTCTCTGGGCGCAACCCCACCGAGGCAGCGATGTCCTCCAGTCCCAGGTGAATCTCTGCGCCAATGCAGCGCTCGTCGCGAAGAAGCAGGTACTGGGCCACGCGCCGCCGCGGGTCGCGAATGCCGAGCATCATCGCCTTCTCCTCGGCGTCGTCCAGCTCGGTGCATACCATGCGAATGAGCCCCAGCGCGGCGTCGGGGTGTTCCGCGAGCATGGCCTCGAAGTCCATGCGGTGAATGGAGCACAGTTCAACGCGGGTGAGGCAGCCCACGGAGTAGTGGTAGACGTTGTCCTCGAGAAACATCCCGTGCCAGATGGCCTGCCCGTCGTGCAGCACGTCGAGCACGTATTCCACGCCGTCGGGGTCGATGCGAAAGGTCTTGATGCGGCCTGACCGCACGATGAGCACCGAGTCGATCGGGTCTCCCTCGTGCACCAGGATGTCGCCGCGCCGGTGGGAGGAACGCACGGAGCGGGCGAGAAGGTCATGCTTCGCGTCATCGGGCAGGCCTGCGAACAGGCGGATCCTGTTGACGCAGGTGCCGTTTGCCGCCTTGAAGCGACAGTCCTCACATTGCTGGCAGGGTATGTCGTCTGCGCGTGCCAACCTGTGTCCCTAAGCTTGATCGGCGAGCTTGAAGCCTGCGAAGGTGAAGCCCGGGCTCACCACGCAGGAGACAAGTGCGTCTTCGCTTGAGGGAACCGTGCGTTGCCAGACTCCTGCGGGAACAACCAGCTCGCCACGGGCGCTGTCTTTGTCAACGCGAAGCGTGACGCTTCGCGCACCGGTCTCGTCGGGCTGCCTGCCACTGCCCCCAAGCTCGAGCGTCACCGCGCCGGGCCCGTGCCAAAGCCACAGCTCGTCCGCATCGACCACGTGCCACGCACTGGCGTCGCCCGCCGGCAGCAAAAAGTAGATGCACGAGGCAAGCGGCCGGTCCCCGCCTGCGTTGACCGGAGTTGCCGACTGCCATGTGCGGCGATACCACCCGCCCTCGGGATGCGGAGCCAGGCCCAGCTCATCAATCACGCGCTGCGCGTAGCCGCTGAGCTGCGGCGTGCCATCTGCAGCTGTGCTGCTGTCATCCTTGGTCATCGCGTGCCTCCCGCAAGCGGTCGTCGTGAACCTGAGCCTCCATCATAGCCGCGCGGCGTGCGCTGCGTCCGGCTCGCGCCTGCGCGGGAGTCTCGCCAAAGCGCTCGCGGAACAGCCGATGGAAGTTGCTGGTTCCTTCATACCCAACCATGGCGGCGACCTTCGCCACAGAAAGCCCGGTGTCCGTAAGCAGCTGATGTGCGCGAAGCATGCGCTGTTCGCGCACAAGCTGCGAGAAGGTCCGTCCGCACTGCTCGTGGAGCAACCCCGAGAGGTAGGTGGGGTTGTACGAGAAGCGCTCGGCCAATCCCTGGAGCGTGACGCTTTCGGGGTGTGCGGCAATTTCGGTGAGGAGCAGGGCGACAAGGTCGTCGGGGCTTCGACGTCCGGGATGTCGGCGAATCGCGGGGCTTGCCAGCGCGATGGCCGCCGAGGCCAGGCCACCTATTGTCAGCTCCCACTCCTCCCGACGCTCGGCGTAGGCAACCACCATGAGCGAGAAGATGTCCTGCAGCATAGCGGGGTCAACCTCGCCCGCCTCCGCTATCTCCGTGGTGCCTTGCTGCTCTTGGCCAAGGTTGTCAACCAATACCTGGAAGAAATTGGACGAGGAGGGCGCCAGGGCCATGAGCACCCGGTCCAGCCGCTGCTTGCCGAGAAAGGCGTAGACCATGATGTCATCAGGCCCTGGGCGGCGGTCCAGCAGCAGGTGAGCCGGATGCTCTGCGTCGTAAGTGGTCCTCAGGATGTGGCAGGGCACTGAGGTAGGAATGGCTGGCCTGTCGCGCAGCCGGTACGCCACGAGGAGCGTACCCGACCCCGGCTCCGGGTGCTCCTGCGGCTCCGCGAGCAGGGTTTCAAGCGCGCGCTTGAGCCTCGCTTCGTCCATGGGTCCTCCAACTCCATCGCCTAGAGGCCTGTCCGTGTCCCTATGGTACGCCAGAATTTCTGGTATCTAACGCTGGGGCTTTAGGCGTAGTGTCCTGGTACAACGGGGACGTTTTCCCTGTTTTAACTTGGATAACAGCAAACAATTAGGGCGCATGCCACACAGCGTCCCCATGATGCAAGCGACAAAACCTCAGGCAATTGGTACGGAGGCGCTGAATGGATTCGCAGAGAACAACGTCTGCGGCAAGCGGGAAGGACGTCGCGCGCGAGCTGTGGGCAAGCATGTTTCGTGGGAACTGGCTGCTCTTCTCGGCAAACGTGGCGCTGTATCTGGCGCAGGCCATCGTCACGCTGGCCTTTGCCTACATACTCAAGCAGACCTTCGACGCCGTGGCTGCGGGCGCCCTCGACCTTCTCGTCCAGACGGGCCAAGAGGTCGCCCTGCTCATGGCGGCAGAGCTTGCAATCGGGCTGGCCATGCGCGCCTCGCTGCCGGCGTTTCTCCGCCGTGCGGTGAGCGGGTATCGCCGTGCGGTCTTCGACCGACTGCTGGGCAAGGGCATTGGCGCCTTCGACGGCGGCGGGGCGAGCCGCTACGAGTCAGCGCTCACCAACGACGTTACCACCATCGAGACTACCTACCTCGAGAAGATCTTCACGATGGTCACCGAGATCGTCTCGCTGGCGGGCTCCGTTGCCATGCTCCTAGCCCAAAGCGTGCCTCTGGCCGTGGTGGCAATTGTGTCCGCGCTGGTGCCGCTTGCGATTGGCCTTGCGTCCGGCGGTCGGCTTGCCTCGCGCCAGCGTGTGGTCTCCGATGCCATGGGGCGCTTTGTGGGAGTGGTCCACGACCTCGCCTGCGGCTTCCCTCTCATCAAGAGTTTTCGCGCCGAGCCCGCCGCGCGCGAGCGATTCGAGACAGCAAACGGCACGCTTGAGGCCGACAAGCGCCTCCGCCGCCGCATGGAGCTGGGCATACGTGCGCTGGCAATGACCGCGCAGGGCGTCTCTCAGCTTTCTGTCATGTTCTTTGGCGCGTGGCTCGCGCTTTCGGGCCGTGGGATGACGGTGGGTGGCATCCTCATGGCCACGCAGCTCATGAACAGCATTGCCCAGCCAATCCAGGGCCTGCCGTCCATCTTTGCCGCGCGTCGGGCGTCGCTGGGGCTGGTGGGAAAGCTCGCCCAGATGCTCGGCGAGAACCGCGAGCGTACGGGCGGTACGGCGCTGCCCGCCTCGCTCGCCCAGGGCATCTCGCTTTCAAACGTTACCTTTGGCTATGACGAGAACCGCCCCGTTCTCTCTGGCCTGAGCGTGGAGTTTGCCGCAGGTGGCTGCTACGCCGTGGTGGGGGCATCGGGCAGCGGGAAGTCGACGCTGCTCTCGCTGCTCATGGGTGCGCACTCCAACTACGACGGTCGGATTGCCTTCGATGGGCGCGAGCTGCGCGACGCGAGCCTTGAGTCGCTCTGGGAGACGGTGTCGCTGGTGCGGCAGAATACGTTCCTTTTTGATGCCACGCTGCGGGAGAACGTTACGATGTTTGCAAACGTTGATGCCGCTGAGCTGGAGTCTGCCGTGCAGCGGGCGGGGCTTGCCAGCTTTGTGGCAGCGCATGGCATGGACTACCCGTGCGGCGAGGGAGGCTCCAACCTATCCGGCGGCGAGCGGCAGCGTGTGTGCATCGCGCGGAGCCTGCTGCATGGATCGGGGGTGCTGCTCTTTGACGAGGCCACGTCGGCCCTGGACCAGGAGACGGCGGACCAGGTCACCCGCTCGGTGGTGGCACTTACCGGGACCACGCGGATTATGGTGACGCACCGCCTGGACGCCGGGCAGCTGCGGCTCTTCGACGGCATCGTGGTGCTGCGCGACGGCCGCGTGTGCGAGCAGGGCACCTTCGACGAGCTCATGGCCGTGCCGGATGGCTACTTCCGGGCGCTCTATACTGTGGGGGAGTAGGGCAGCGCGCTGGGTGGCGGGGCGCGACCGGTGTTCCGGGGCTGCGTTCCCAGCCGGCGTTCCGGGGCTGTTCTGGGCCGTTTTTCTTGTCTAGGACGGTGTAATGTGTCGTGTATTGGCCCCGCAGCGCTCGCGTGGTGGGGCCAAGCGCTGCTGACAGCTCGATGCGGGAGATGGTGTCTGTTATGGATTCCGATGAGCCGGTTCAGTCCGCGAGAAGTACCATCATTCTCTTCCTTGTGGCGGCATTTGCCCTGGATTGGGTGGGTTGGATTATCGCCGGTGCCCAATCGGGATGGGTCATTGACGAGTCGAGTGGCATATGGGGTCCGCTGCTTGCCGTCTCGATGTTTGGACCTCTTGCTTCTGCCGTCATAGTTCGCGTGACGAGAAAGACCGCCGTCGACGCTGGCTGGCGGCCTCGCATCAAGGGTGGCGTGCGCTGGTACATGCTGGCACTGGCAATCCCACCGGCCCTTACGCTGGCCGGCTCCGCAGTCTACTTCCTCTTCTTCTCTGGTGACTTTGATCCGGAGGCCTCGCGCTTCTCCGCTGCCGCCATCGCCCAGCTGGGCGTAGGCACTGATCAGGTTCCGGCAATCTTCGCCATCCAGGTGGCCAATGCTGTAATCTTCGCCCCGTTCATCAACATGCTGCTGGCCATTGGCGAGGAGGCGGGCTGGCGCGGGTTTCTCTATCCCGCGATGAGGGAGCAGATGCCACGCCGCCGCGCGGCAATTCTCACTGGAGCTGCATGGGGCCTCTGGCATGCGCCCCTCATTGCGATGGGGTACAACTACGGTAGCGATTACCTGGGATTTCCTGTGAGTGGCATTGTTGCCATGACCATCTTCTGCATGGCGTTTGGAACGTTTCTCTGCTTTCTCCGCGAGCGCTCGGGAAGCGTCTGGCCTTGCGCACTTGCGCATGGGTCACTCAACGCCGTGGCCGGGCTGGGTATGTGGTTTAGCCGCAGTGCAGGCGGCACTCTGGGGCCAATGCCGCTGGGGCTTCTCGGGTGCATCCCGGTGGTGTTGCTCGCGCTCTGGCTGCTGGGGCGCCTTGGCGCCCCAGGCGCGGACATCGCTAGATAAGGCAGCTCACCAGGAGAATCGCAGGCAGAAGGCCCTGCTTGAGGAGAATCTTGGGATCGCTGGTGGCGGCTCCGTATGCGGCGACGACAACCATCGACGTGCTGAGGGCAATCACCGCCGCCTTGCTGGGGATGCACAGCGCGGCCACAAGCAGCAGAATCGCAAGGACGCCGTTGTAGACGCCCTGGTTCTTGAAGAGCGTGCTCACCGAGGGGCGCGACAGCTCGTCGACGGTCATGTTGAACGTCTGCGCCGTGCGCGCCGACGTGGTCGCGAGGGTCTCCAGGTAGAAGATGAAGAGAAACTCCGCCGCAACCAGCACGGCGAGGACGGTAGTGATGACGGACATGGCAACTCCTATCGGCGGCGTAGCAATTCTTTCTCGGCCCCTAGTCTAGGCGCATCCCATTCGACGGCACGTCGCGTTGGCGAGAAAAACAAATTGCACACAACTAAAATTTGGGTTTGGGTGACGGAAGCATGGTCTTCTCGGCGCTCCACTTCGCGGTGAATTACGCACGGCTGCAGCAGACGGCGACAAAAGCCCAGGACTCCACAAAGCCAAACTCAGCCGTGCGTAATTCCGGCACACCAGATCGCCGCGACGTGAGGTGTCGCCCGCGGGAACGCTACCATGGGGCGTACCGAATCCAACCGAAAGGGTGACGAGATGGACTACCGCATGAGCATCGACGAGGCCGTGGAGTCGCGGCATGCCGTTAGGCGCTTCACCGAGGAGCCCATCTCGACCGAGGAGCGCGCGGCGCTCGAGGAGGCAGTTGCCACGGCAAACGCAGACGGTGCGCTCCACATGCGGCTGGCGTACGACGACTCCGAGGTGTTCTCGAGCACGCTCGCCCGCCGCGCCGGCTTCGAAAACGCCAACAACTACCTGGTCGTGGCGGGCCACGAGGGCAACAACCTGGACATGCGCGCAGGCTACTTTGCCGAGAAGGTCGTGCTCGATGCGCAGCGGCTTGGCCTCAACAGCTGCTGGGTCGCCGGCACCGCCAAGCGCCGAGCCGTGCGCCAGACGCTCGCGCAGAAGGACAAGCTCGTGGCAATCATCGCGCTTGGCCACGGCACCACGCAGGGAGAGCCGCACCGTTCGCGGACAATCGCGCAGGTATCGCGGCCGGTCAGCAACGTGCCCGAGTGGTTCGCGCGCGGCGTTCGCTATGCGCTGCTCGCACCGACGGCCATGAACCAGCAGACCTTCTGGGTGCAGATGACGAGAAAGACGAACGCGGACGGGCTCCCGCTTGTTGCCCTGAGCACCAACGGTGGCCCCTGTGCCCGCGTCGACCTGGGCATCGTGAAGCTGCACTTTGAGCTGGGCGCTGGCACGGAGAACTTTGCCTGGGCAGATCCGGTGGTGCACTAACTAGCACCGCGCTCCGCCGCCCGCCCGCGTCGTCGCTACAGCACCTGCTCCATGCAGGTCTTCTGCACGCCCATGCCCATCGCCTCGTAGAACTTGCGGGCCCCGGGGTTGCACTCCCACACGTTGAGGGTCACGTTGTGGAACCCGCCCCTGCGCGCGAAGTCGATGATGTGCTGGTAGACTGCCGTGGCAACGCCGTGGCCGCGCGCGCCTTCGTCCACGCAGATGTCATCGATGTAGAGCGTGCGGATGGGTTGGAGGTTGTTCGAGTGCGTGTGGTCCTCCACCACGCAGAAGCCGTAGCCCAGGATCTCGCCAGGGGCCGCGTCATCGGCGACGGCGACAAAGACGGGCCTCTCGTCGTCCGCGATTATCTCGCGCAGCTCGTCGTCGGTGTACTTGCGCGTCCCGGAGCGAAAGAGGTCCGGCCGCCCCTTCGCGTGCACCTCGAGCACCTGCGAGAGGCAGTTGTCGATTCCTGGGATGTCGGCGTCGATTGCCCTTCTCACCTGCATGTGTGTGACCCCTATCCTTCCTGAGCGTCGTGGTTCTCGCCAGTGTCTTCTGCCGAGAAGCCCTCGGCCGCGCGCTCCTGCACGAACGCGATGAACTCCTCGCGTTCCTGCTCGGTGCGCACGCGCGCTACGTACATGTGGTTGCCCATGTCGTCCGAGAGAACTCCGGGCACGCGTCTTTCCATCATGAGGCTCCCGCCCCAGCGCGCAAGGATCTCGCGGTGGCTGTGGGCGTAGGTGTGGTTGTCTCGCCTTCCGGCGTACACGGCGAACCAGTTGTCGTGGGCGTCGTGCAGGCGGCGCTCGCCAAAGCACACCACCTCGGCCCAGATGCGGTAGACGTCGGTGGAATGCGCGAAGTTCATCATGTCCGGCGTGTAGCCGCCGGTGGG
The DNA here is from genome assembly GCA_900548775.1 of uncultured Olsenella sp. Classification (GTDB taxonomy): domain Bacteria; phylum Actinomycetota; class Coriobacteriia; order Coriobacteriales; family Atopobiaceae; genus Tractidigestivibacter. The sequence goes on along the minus strand of URLM01000008.1, from coordinate 1,585 downwards.
TCGGCAGTTGACCTCCAGGCCAACGTAGTCGCCAGCGTGCCCCAGCCCCTCGCGGTCCTCCGCGAGGCGGAAGAACTCAAGGTGGACGAAGCGGGCGCGTATCCCAAAGGCATGCACGGCAGCGTGGCCCAGGTCGCGCAGCCGGGGGTCGATGCCGGGGCAGCAGTAGTAGGAGAGGTCAAGGCCCTGCCGCGCGACGTCGGACATCGACGGCGGGAACTCCTCCTGGTTCTCGAAGACGGGCTTTCCCCAGGGATCGATGATGGCGTCGTAGGCTGCGATGCCACTGGCGGGTACGAACTCCTCGAGCACGTAGGGCGCGGCACCCTGCCACGAGCAGCGGCCGACAAGGTCTCTGAGCTGGTCGTCGTTGTCGATGCGCATGGCGCCGCCGGCGCCCACGCCGTACTCCGGCTTGGCGAAGGCGGGAAATCCGCCCCACTCCCACACGGCCCGACGGGCGTCGTCGAGTGAGCCCACGCGGACCTGCCTAGCCGTGGGGACGCCGCCCGCCGCGTAGAGTGGCTTCATCTGCGCCTTAGACTGCCACTGGTCGATGGTTGCAAGGCTGGCGCCAGTGGTCACGTGGAAGTCGTCGCGAAGCCGGGCGTCGAGCGGCAGCCAGTGCTCGTTCATCGACTCGATCCAGTCCATGTGGCCGTGCTTCCAGGAGAGGTACGCGACGGCGCGGAACACCTGGTCGTAGTTCTCGAGCGAGTCGACGTGGACGTACTCGTCAAGCGCGCGGTGCAGCTGGGGAGAGATGGCGTCGCTCGGGGCGTCGCCGATGCCGTAGACCGAGGCGCCGCACGAGCGCAGACGGTCGCACCACAGCCAGTAGGTCTCGGGGAACTGAGGCGAGATGAAGACGAAGTTCATGTTGCCCTCCCTGCTACGAATGGGTGGCCGCTGGGGTTCGATTGACCGAATGTGTCCCACATGATAGAGCGACGCAACGTCATTCATTCTTCGGAGTTTATCGCCATTTCTTAAAGTGCCGACGCGTTTGCGCAGGTCGCAGTCATCCGTTTTAAGAGATGGCGATATTCTTTGCGAGTGCGGTGGGCGAGAAGGACGATGAGCCCGTAGGAAAACGCCCTGGCGTGGTGCCGGAGCTTCGGGGGAAATCCTCGCTTTGGCGAGAAAACGACGCCCGAGAAGGACTTTCGTACGCACTTGCCGCGGGAACGCGCCCTCCGGCGAGAAAACGGCGCCGGAACCGGGGCTTCGGACGGGATTCCGTACGAGATGGCCCCTCCGGCGTCGAAATGACGCCGGAGCGAGACTTCGATAACGGCGAGAGCGCCTAAAGTCCCAGAAAGCCGTTTCGTGTTTCTTGTGTCGGATATCCTGCGGTCCCACATGAGTTGGATAGAGTGAACTCGTCTGTACACGCGCGAAGGGTGCCGAAGGCCGGGAGACTGCGTTTTGGAACTGTTCTCGCTGCATTTTCTGCTGTTCCTCGTGGCATCTCTCGCTGCCTACCACGTGGTGGGCCGCCTCGCGCGGGACCACGCCTGGCTGGTCCTTCTCGCCGCGAGCCTCGCCTTCTACTGCCTGGTGGGCCGCTGGCAGACGCTGGCCT
>URLM01000007.1 GCA_900548775.1 uncultured Olsenella sp. | reverse complement strand
TGAGAAACGAGCTTGGTGGCGAGGTCGAGGTCTCGCCCGAGCAGGCGTCCATCCGTGCGGCGCAGTAGGGGCGGGCTTCTCGCCGGCGCTAGGGCCCCGCCTTGGCGCGAGCTTCTCGTTATCGCTGGCCCTGCTGGTGCAGCCAGATCTCGCGGATGCCTCGCAGCGTGAGATCGGGGTCCACGGCGGTGAACAGATCGGTCGCCGCGCTCACGGTGCGCGCGAGGCCACCGGTTCCCACCACGGGTGCGTTGGGAATGTCCAGCTCACGCTTGATGCGGGCTACGAGGCCTTCCGCCTGCGCGGCTGCGCCTATGACGATGCCGGACTGCACGGCGGTCTCGGTCGTCTCGCCCAGCGCATGGGCGGGGGCCTCGATGGGCACGCTTGAGAGCTTCGCCGCGCGCGAGAAGAGCGCCGCCGCCGAGAGCATAAGGCCGGGAGAAATGGCGCCACCGCGATAAGAGCCTGCGGCGTCGACCACGTCGATGTTGGTTGCCGTACCAAAGTCCACCACGATGACGGGCGTGCCGTAGGTGAGGCGCGCGGCCACGGCGTTGGCAATGCGGTCGGCTCCCACCTGGGCGGGGTCGGGCATGTCGATGCGCATGCCGGGGTCCGTCTGCGGGGTCACGACCAGCGGCTCTGCACCTGTGCGGTCGAGCAGGCACTTGTACCAGGCGCGGGTGAGCACGGGCACCACGCACGCGATCCCCGCGGCCGTGACGCGCGCCTGGTCAAGGCCGTCCTTGTTGAAGTAGCCGTGCAGGCGGGCGTCGATCATGTCGGAAGTGTCCGTGTGGCTTGTCGCCATGCGCCAGCCGTGGGCCACGTTGCCGTCCTCGTCAAAGAGGCCGAGCGTGGTCTGGGTGTTGCCAACGTCAATCGCGAGAAACATGGGCGTCCTTCCCTGGTGAGAGTGACTGGCGCGGCGGTGGGCACTTCTCGGCGTGCGATGCGCTTGCGCTCGAAAGCCATTAGAACACACGGAGCCCCGGTCTGCACGTCGAGCCTCAGTCTGCTTGCGGCCCGCACCGTCGGCTCCCGTAAAGCTATCCGGCTGGCCTCTCGATAACCCACGCGGCAGCCCCCCTTGAAAAGTGAACACGTTTTCAATGGGTGACGGACGGCTTCTGGGCAAATGGCGCTGTGCCGACAATGCGGGTCGAAGTCGTGTTCACTTTTGGGAGAGGGCGATGTGGGTGGGGGCGTGATGGCTACGGGACTGGACGGTTGTCTCTCTCCGGGTACATCCACCGCGCCGCGCATCCTTCTATCTTGCGAAGAATATCGCCATTTCTTAAAACTAAAGCCGGTGTACTGGGAAAACGTCAGCCCAAAATAAGAAATAGCGATAATGTTCGCGCTAGAGTGGCGCGAGGTGCAACGACGAGGTGCGAGAAGGACGAGAAGCCCAGACCGTTGCTGCTCCGTCCCCCTCCGTGTCCTATCGTGGCCAGCGATTCTCCACACACCATCGACACTCGATTTGCTATACTCCGAGAGCTTGACCGTCTTGGACGGAGCAATCCGCGCCAAGGCATCACCACCCCTGTCCTGGTCGGAAACCAGGACCGACAAAAGGAGTCCTGCAATGAAGCAAGGAATTCATCCTAACTACGTGGAGTGCACCGTCCGCTGCACCTGCGGGAACACGTTCAAGACGCGTTCCACCAAGCCCGAGCTCGTCATCGACCTCTGCGACAAGTGCCACCCGTTCTACACCGGCCAGCAGAAGCTCGTCGACACCGGCGGTCGCGTCCAGCGCTTTGCCAACAAGTTCGGTGGCGCCGCGCAGGCCAGGCTTGATGCCGAGAAGGCCGCCAAGGCTGCCAAGGCCGCGAAGGCCGCGGAGCTCGAGGCTGCCCGCAAGGCCGCCAAGGAGGCCAAGGCTGCCGAGAAGGCCAAGCGTGCCGCTGAGTACGCCAAGAAGGCCGAGGCAGAGGCTGCCAAGGCTGCCGCCAAGGCCGCCGAGGCTCCTGCAGAGCCCGAGGCCGCTGAGGCCGCTGCCGAGGCTCCCGCAGCTGAGTAGCACTCGCTCATAGCGCAACAAAAACGGGGAGGTCGACATCGGTCGGCCTCCCCGTTTTTGGTTAGTTCTTCAGCCAAGAGATGGCTCTAATAATTGTTAGGCGAGAGGAACCTCGATTTATTATTAAACAGTTCAGCATCGGTGGCCTGAGTGCGCCGCACAATAACTCAAAAGGGCCCAAGATAGAGTGGTCAACGGCTCAAAATCTTTGTTAGAAACGTGAAAGTGGCTCTGGTGTATTTTCAAGCGTGGCCTGGGGATACCATGTTCATAACTTGTCCACTTATTAGTTGTTTGGTAGGCGCGTATGGCCACGAGAAGCCTTCTGGGAGATAGCGATTCAACCACATCGACAGAGGCACTCTTTACCCAGCTGGCGTCCATTCTCAGGGAGAAAATCTATTCCCATGAATGGCAGAGTGGATCTCGAATACCTTCTGAGCATGATCTCATGCGTGAGTTCGGATTGTCTCGCGGTACCGTTCGACGTGCGATAGGGGTTCTCATCGAAGAGGGCAGGCTCGTTCAGCGGCGCGGCAAGGGCACATTTGTCACCGGGCCGGGTATTTCACACCCAGCGGGCGTGAGGCCAATTTCCTTTGCAGAGTCCCTGAGACGTCAAGGTAAGGATTTCGTTACCCATGTTCTAGCCAAGCAAGTTGTATCTGCGCCTGAGAATGTAGCGAACGTGCTTGATATCAAGGTTGGTAGCCCAGTCATGTACATGCGCAGGGTTCGAACCGTTGAAGGAATCCCTGTTATATGCCAGGAGAGTTGGACAAATCTCAAAGAGTGCAAGGGCATTGAGAATATTGACTTCACCAAGGTCTCGCTATTTGATGCTGTCGAGAGGACCTCAAGGCGTAGAGTCAAGTATTCCGAGATGAAATATGAGGCACTGGTTGCGGGGTCTGAGCACGGCGCATTGCTCGGCTGCGACGAGAACACTGCCGTTCTCCACCTTGAACAGGTGATTCATCTTGAAGATGATGCCAAAATTGAGTGGAGCGTCACGTGGTTGACTCCGGGCCAATCAATTGTGGGAACTGCATATCAACCCGAGAACTAGAGCTAAGCCCTACTGAAAAGTAGCTGTCACGCCATTCGTCGGCACATGCGTGCCGCTCATGGATTCTTCACATCTGTCTCAACTTGTACACTCGATACTATACAAGAAGCGTGTTGTCCACTCTATAAAGGACAACTTACTGCTCCCGAGTCGTAGTAATGTTGAGGAGAGATGTCCATGGACAAGATTGTTCTCAAGCGTCCGTTTTTCGTCGTCAACCCCAAGTCCTACCTGTACGGCGAGAAGCTCCGCAGGCTCGCTCGCAAGACGGACGGGCTCTGCGAGCGCTATGGCTTCCAGTCCCTGTTCACCGCGCAGCTCGTCGACCTCGCGTGGGTCGCGGACAACTGCCCGCACCTCATCCCGTGCGCGCAGGCGATGGAGAGCCTCAAGCCCGGCCGCGGCATGGGGCACATCCTCCCGGAGGCGCTCGCCGCGGCGGGGGTGCGCGCCACGTTCCTCAACCACGCGGAGAACCCCATGACGGTGGGGGAGCTCGCCAAGACCATCGTGCGCGCCCGCGAGGTGGGCATCCTCACCTGCGTCTGCGCCGACTCCGTCGAGGAGGCCCGGGCGATCGCCGAGCTCCACCCCGACATCATGACGTGCGAGCTCAACAGCCTCATCGGGACGGGCCACATCGCCGGCGAGGACTACATCCGCGCGTCCACGGAGGCCGTCAAGTCCGTCTCCCCCGAGACCATGGTCCTGCAGGCCGCCGGCATCTCCACCGGCCAGGACGTCTACGACGCCATCTACTATGGCGGCGACGCGACGGGGGGCACCTCCGGCATCGTCTGCGCGGAGGACCCGGAGGCGAAGCTCGAGGAGATGTTCGAGGCGCTCGACCGCGTCCGCGCGGACATCCGGAAGGAGGCCTAGCCATGACCGTCTACAAGGGGCTGGTGAGGGTCGAGACGCTCGCCGGAAAGCCGACCTACGTCGACGTCACCAGGGAGGTCGCCGGCATCGTCTCCCAGAGCGGCATCAAGGAAGGCGTCGTCCACTGCATCTCCTGCCACACGACCTGCGCCGTCTACTCCCAGGAGTTCGACCACGACGTGACCCCGGCCGGCGACACCTTCATGCAAGCCGACCTCTCGGACGGCCTGGACAGGGTCTTCCCGGAGCAGCACGACTGGAGGACGTACCGGTATCCCGGGCTCCGCCACTTCGAGGAGGTCGAGAGCTGGCCGAACGCCGAGGCCTACCTCCCCGGGGGCGACCGCACCCTGCTCTGGAACGGCGACGCGCACCTGCGCTCCGTGCTCGTGGGCAGCAGCCAGACCTTCGAGGTCGCCGGCGGCAGGCTCGAGATGAACGGCCTCGCGAGCATCTTCTTTGTTGACTATGACCGCACGCGCGAGCGCACCCGCAAGCTCCGCGTCGTGGTGATGGGGGAGTAAGCAGTTTAAGTCGGTCGGTAGTGGAGCGAGAAGATCGCTCTCAGGTGAATTGGAGGATTGCAATGGCAAAGATGAAGCACATTCTTCTTTCTTGCGGTTCAGGGATTGTCACATCGACGATAGCAAGGAAGAAAGTCGAGGCGCTTCTTGACAGTCATGGTTACAAGGGCCAATACGAAATTACCCAGATTCCGCTTGCTTCTGCTCCCGAGAAGTCTCGAAACTACGATTTCATCGTGGCCACCTCGATTGCCCCAACAGAGCTTCATTGCCCATATGTGAATGGCGTCCCGTATCTGATGGGGCGAGGGACAGAGGAGACCGACGCCCAGATTCTCAAGCTTATGGAAGAAGACTAATAGCTGAGTTTCTTGGCGTTCCAACAATTTAGATTGCTCTTTTCACATTCCATTGGGGTGTGTCAGCTGTTCTTTGGGCTGTTTAGTGCATGAACATTGGACAAAGAATTAAGGGAAAGGAATGGAGATGGATGCTTTTCTTGGATTCTTCCAGTTTATTTCTGGGCTGGGAGTTTCGGTAATGATGCCAATCGTGCTCACCATCTTGGGGTGTTGCTTGGGAGCTGGATTTGGTAAGAGCCTCCGTGCAGGCTTGACTGTTGGCGTGGGATTTATCGGCCTTAACCTTGTCATTAACTCGCTGCTCGGCACGACCCTCTCTCCTGCTGTTCAGACTATGGTCGAGCGTTTTGGCCTGTCTCTGACGGTCGTAGATGTGGGCTGGCCTGCCGCAGCTGCAATTGCCATGGGGTCCACTGTCGGAATCATCATCATTCCCCTTGGCCTTGCGGTAAACATTGTGATGCTTCTGACCAATACGACCCAGACCGTTGACGTCGACATTTGGGATTACTGGCACTTTGCGTTTACGGGCGCCCTTGTCGCAATTGTCACCGATTCAATCGTATGGGGTATTATTGCCGCCGTTCTGAACATGATTATCATTATGGTTCTTGGCGACTATACCGCCCCGCTGGTTGAAGAGTCCCTCAGCATGCCCGGCGTTTCTCTGCCTCATGGTTTCACCGCAGCGTATGCGCCAATTGCCATGCTCTTTAACTGGATCTTCGACAAGATTCCTGGCCTTCGCGACGTTAACATCAATACCGATACTCTGCAGAAGAAGTTCGGTGTCTTCGGCGAGCCAATTCTTGTTGGTACCATGATTGGCCTTGTCATCGGCTGCCTTGCATATTGGGATCCCAGCAACGTCGCCACTTCAATTACTCAAGTTCTGACTCTAGCTGTGTCTCTTGGCGCCGTACTGGTTCTTATTCCCAAGATGGCTGCGCTGCTCATGGAGGGCCTGCTTCCTATCTCTGACGCTGCATCCACCTTTGTCGAGAAGCGCTTCAAGAACCGTGGCAAGATTTACATCGGACTTGATTCGGCAGTGGGCGTTGGCCATCCCGTGACACTTGCAATCTCCTTCGTTCTCGTACCTCTCTGCATCTTCCTCGCCGTTATCCTGCCGGGCAACAAGGTGCTCCCCTTTGCTGACCTGGCCGTGATTCCTTGGATGTTTGTTCTTATCACCCCGGTCGTGCACAACAATGGCTTCCGTGGCATTATCATCGGTATCATTGTTCTTACCGTTGGCCTTTACATCGCCACCGACCTCTCGCCACTGATTACAACCGCAGCCGCAAATGTTCAGTTTGACATGGGTACCGCGACTGCCATCTCCTCAATTTGCGATGGCGCAAACCCGCTTACCTGGTTCATTGTTCGCGTTGGCTCCTTTATGAACGGCATTGGCATGGTCGTGATTGCAGTTCTGGCTATTGTCCTTGCTGTCTGGAACCGTAAGCGCATTCTCAAGGAGGCCGCTGAGCTTCACGCAGCCAAGGGCGAGGAGCAGTAGCTAGCACGAGTCCTTGGTCCCCTAGGTCATTCCTAGCATTAGTAAAGCCGGGGCCACACTTACTATTGTGCGGCCCCGGCTTGTTTGGAGAGTCATGAAGAAGTCCTATGTCTACGAGCCGCCTTTTTATAACATCGAGGTGACCTTTACTGGCGTGTTCTGCGCTGTAATATGTCTCGCCTGCGTTGCGATTGCTGCGCTCGATATCTTCATTCCCCGTGGACTCGCTTTGGTTTTCGGCGCTGTAGCGTTCTATCAGGTGTGGAATACATTTATCTCTCTGTCCAATCCAGAGCGGGTTGAAATTGACGAGGAGGGCGATTCCATCTCGTTCTCCGGCTTCGGACGCGTAGACTCCTATAAACTCTCTGAGCTTTCCACTTTCCTTGTGAGACCCTTTCCCAGTTCAGGGAAGACGTATATACGCGTCCAGAACCACAACATCTTTAAAGGACGCTACTGGGTTCCTACAAAGATGTTCTCAGACGGGGGAGAGCTATTTACCTATCTTGTCAACTTGGGCTATAAGGTTCATCCCAATTCGCTCCAAGCTCGTGCGCATGATGTCAATAAAGACTATTTGGAACACGCCGACCAGATTGAGGCTATTCGTTCCAAGGAGCGCTCTGCGCGGCGGAGCAGAAGAACTAACAGCGCAAACTAGCTCTGATCAAGTCAGAGAACTCTAATCAGTGTACTGATGGTAGCAATCAAACAGGGAGGCAGGTTCACAGCATGTTTGAATCTGAAAAGAAGGAAATGCTGGAATGCGCGCTCAAGCTCGATCGGTATGGGTTGATCGCGTTGTCTGGTGGCAACGTAAGTGTGCGCGTGGGGGACGACCTTTTCATTGTCACTCCATCAGGAATGATTTACGACGAGATGGTCCCAGAGGACATGCTTGTTGTTGATGGAAAGGGAAACATTGTCGAGGGAACGCGAAAAGCTTCTGTTGATACGGCAGCGCTTCTTTACATCTTCCATCACATGCCCAAGGTTAATGCCGTAATTCATACGCATCAGCCCTATGCAACTGGCCTTGGTTTGGTCATGGACGAGATACCGTGCAATCTCTCGACAATGGCGAACGCCGTGGAGGGACCCTGCCATGTTGCCAACTATGGCGACCCGGGATCGCTCTCTATGGGAGTGCAAGCAGTCGAATCAATTGGCGATCAGCTTGCTGTCGTGCTCAAACATCATGGTGTCATTTCGGTTGGCAGGGACCTTCGTCAGGCGATGTTCTCTTGTGTCTACCTCGAGGAAGCTGCAAAGACAGTATCCGTGGCGCTTTCTACCGGCAGGCCGATGGCTGAAATGACACAGGCGCAAATCGATGAAGCAGTTTCTGTATTTCATCGGTATGGCCAGCACACGCTCGACGAGCAAGATGCAGAAGACACTGCAAGGAACTGAGCTGGACAACAAATCGATTGCCGTTTGGAGCAACCATGATCCTTAATCTTCGTGATATCTGCGCTATGGCCGAGCAGAACAATATGGCCATTGCATCCTTTAACGTTCCAAGCTTTGAAGCCCTTAGGGCAGCCATTGATGTTGCCGAGGAGACCGGCTACCCCGTTATTTTGAGCCACGCTGAAGGGCACGAACCATTTGCGCCTCTTGATTCTATTGGGCCTGCTATGGTCGCGCTCGCGGAGCGCTCGAGTGCTATGCTGTGCGTCCACTTGGATCACTGTGAGCATCTGTCTTACATGCGTCGCGCGCTTGAGATTGGCTTTACTGGTGCCATGTACGATGGGTCCTTCGAGCCGTATGACGTCAACCTCGAGAACTCTCAGCGTGCCGCAGAAATGTGCTCCGGTTTTGACTGTGGACTCGAATGCGAACTCGGCTCTATGGGATCCCGCGAGGCGGGCCAACGTGACGAGGGCGGTACTGCCGAGGAGTCAGGCGCAGTGTACACAGACCCTGATCAGGCAGCAGATTTCATCGCAGCAACGGGAACGGATATCCTTGCATGCTCGTTTGGTACTGTACATGGGATTTACAAGGGCGAACCACACCTCAACTTCAAGGTTCTTACTGACATCCGCGATCGCGTCAAGATTCCTCTTGTCATGCATGGAGGCTCGGGCGTATCGGATGAGGACTACAAGAAGGCTATCGACTCTGGCATCCGCAAGATTAACTATTACACCTATGGCGTGAAGTATGCCGGCGAAGCTGCCTGTGCGGAGATGGAAGCCAAGCGCTCCAAGAGTGATGATGCCATTGTGTACTGGCATGATTTAACAAGTGTTGCATACAACCGGTTGGTTGAAGACTTTGATCACGTCGTGAAGGTCTTCGCAAATGGCGCTAAACCGCTTGCTTAGTAGGGCTCGTAAGCGGCAACGGAGGGAACAATATGGCAGCACTCGATACTTCGCTTTTCAGCCCGGAGCTCGTCTTCTTCGATACTACGGCGACCACTGGAACTGAGCTGTTCTCTCAGCTCCAGGAGAAATTGGCTCCGTTGGGATACCTCGAAGACAGTTGGCTTCAGGCGATTATTACTCGCGAGAACAACTACCCAACTGGCCTGGAGCTGGATAACATTTCTGTTGCTATTCCACATGTCGAACCTGAGAACATAGCTAAACCTTATATCGCGGTTATAAAGCCTGAGAAGCCAGTGGCATTCGAGCCTATGGCTGCGATGGTCGATCATCCCGTGCAAGCTCAGCTGATAATCAATCTCGGGCTAAAAGCGCACGACGAGGACCAGGTAGCGGTACTTCAGAAACTCATGAATGTATTCATGGATGCAAGTGCATGCGAGGACATTCTTGCTCAGACCACGGGGGAGGGGATGGTTGACACCATGGTGAAGTACTGTAGGGAATAGGGGTAGCCCTTTCATCCTGGTGGCAACAGCCTTGGATGCCGCTTGGTCTGAGTCCCATTGCGCGAGACGAGTTCGCTATATGGGGCTCAGCCAAGCGGCATCTCCGCCTTTCTACTACACCAGCTTGAGCCCCGAGCTTGAGCCGCTTCCAGCGCTGCTCTCGGAACCCCTCGCCGCGGAACTCGCCGCAGCCCGCAGCATCTCCTCCCGGTGGCGCATGATCTCCGCGACCTCCGTCAGTCGCTTCTCGGCCTCCTCTTCGGATTCCTGCACGTAGGTGCAGTTGCACTCCGTGACCACCGCCTCGAGGGTCTTCGTTCGTCGGGCGGCGTCGAGAAGCTGGTCCATCTGCCCGGCCGCCTTCGCGCGGGAGATGAGCGCCTGCGCGTCGGTGGGGGAGAGCTGCAGCAGGTGAGGCAGTTCGGTCTCGTCGACCTTGATCTTCTTCTCGCTTGCGTACGCGTCGAGCGCCGCTTCGTGCTCGGCCTCCTTCACGGCCTCGTTCTGGAGCATCGCGTCAAGCTGGTCTGGCCGCATGCCCATCTGTGCGAGAACCGCCTCCACCGGCTGACCGGTCGTCGCAATCCGCTGCGCAATGTCCTGGAACAGCGCGTCTTTCACCTGTGAGACCTGCGCGGCCGGTACCGACTGGCACAGGCGCTCGGCAAGTGCGTCGAGACACGCGTTGGCTTTCTGCTCCTCGGCGGAGTCCTCGCTCAGGGAGCTGAGGTATGCGCGGGTCTGCTCGCGCAGGCGCTGCTCGTCCTCGAGGCCGTCAAAGTGGCTTGCGACCCACGCCGGATTTGCAAGGTCCTTCTCGGTGCCGCCTGCCTCGCGCACCAGCGTCTGGACTGCAAGCTCGACTTCCTCGTCCGTGGTGCGAACAACGTGCACCTCCACGTCCACCGGCCCGTACGAGGTTAGGGTGTAGAACGCCTTGTTCCCGATCACAAGCGGCTCGGGCTTCTGGATGGCCATGAATCCTCCTGACTGCGCGACTGCTTATGCGCGCGGCTGACTTCTGGCCAGTATGCCCATCTTTCTAACGTCTCTACAAGAGGACGTCCCTCGGTACCAATTCCCTAGTTGATACGATTGGCTCATTCGCCTCAGCTAAAGCTTACGTTTAGCGGAGTACGGCTGGGTATAATCGTATTACAGCGAAATACGATTGGAGGAGAGCGACTATGGCAATGGAAGCAACAACAATCCGCTTCGAGCCGGAGGAGAAGTCCTGGATTCAGGCGTATGCCGACTTTGTCGGCAGGACGTTCTCTGATGTGGTGCGCGAGGCTGCTCTTGAAATGGTCGAAGACGCTGCTGACTGCCAGGCGTATGAGGACGCTCTGTCCGTAGATGATGGCATGCGCTACTCGATGGATGAAGTCAAGCGCATGGCTATGGAAGCCGAATGAGCTACGAGGTCGAGTGGTCGCGTTCCGCTGCAAAGGAGCTGCTTTCCATCGAGAAAAAACAGCGGTTAATGATTCTCAAATGGGTCGAGGACAACCTTGCAGGTTGCGAGAACCCCAAAGCAATTCCTGGATCCAAGGCGCTCCAGGGAACGAAGAATGGCTGGAGATACAGGGTTGGTAGCTACAGGATTCTGGCGACAATCAACGAGGGGAAGCTGCTCATTGAGGTTGTTCGGGTGGGGCACAGGCAGGGTGTATACAAGAACCTGCCTAAGGAACTATAGCGCGCCAACCATTTACTAGGCACTAGGGCTTCTCGGTGGATGGCCGATTGATGCGAAGCTTGACTTTAATAGGGGCGGAGTTGCCGGACAAAGCCGAGGTTTGTCAGGGTGGCCCCGCAGCGAAGACTTCTTCCCCCAAATGGGGCAAAATGAGCACGCAAGGGATGCGCCCGCGGTACGGGCCCCTTGCGGAGAGGAACAAGGGGAACATGGCAGACACAACCACAACCATCCACACAGACGTCGCGATTATCGGCGCTGGTCCGGCCGGCATCTTCACTGCGCTGGGCCTTATCGGCAAGGGAGACACGCGCTCCATCACCATCGTCGAGAAGGGGCTGCCTGTCGAGAAGCGCAGTTGCCCCAAGGCCAAGGTGGGCCACTGCATCCACTGCCAGCCGTGCCGCATCACCACGGGCTTCTCGGGCGCCGGCGCCTTCTCGGACGGCAAGCTCTCGCTCTCGCGCGAGGTGGGCGGCGACCTGCCCGAGCTCATCGGCCATCAGTTTGCGCAGGACACCATCGACCGCGTCGACCAGATGTATCTCGACTTTGGCGCCGACCCGCACGTCGAGGGCCTCGGCCACGCCGACGAGGTTGCGGAGATTCGCCGCCGCGCCATTAGCGCGGGCCTCAAGCTCGTGGACTGCCCCATCCGCCACCTTGGCACCGAGAAGGCCCAGGAGCTCTACGCGCGCATCGAGAAGCACTTGCTTGACGCCGGCGTGAACATCCTCTTCGAGACCGAGTGCGAGGAGGTCGTGATCGAGGATGGCGTGTGCCGTGGCCTTGTGGTGCGCAACCGTGACGGCGAGACGCGCGTCGAGGCCGGCGAGACGATCGTCGCCACCGGCCGTCGTGGCGCCAGCTGGTTCGACTCCATGTGCGAGGAGCATGGCATTGGGCACGTGGCGGGACCGGTTGACGTGGGTGTGCGCGTGGAGGTGCGCAACGAGGTCATGGAGCGCGTGAACGACGTGCTCTACGAGTCAAAGCTCATCGGTTATCCCAATCCGTATAAGAACAAGGTGCGCACCTTCTGCCAGAACCCCGGCGGCTTTGTGAGCCAGGAGAACTACGACGGTGGCCTGGCAGTGGTGAACGGCCACTCGTACAAGGACCGCAAGAGCCCCAACACCAACGTGGCGGTGCTCTGCACGCTTAACTTCAAGCACCCCTTCAACCAGCCCATTGCTTACGCGCAGCGCGTCAGCGAGCTCATCAACATGTTGGGTGCCGGCCACATCCTGGTGCAGCGCTTTGGTGACATTCTCGACGGCAAGCGCACCTGGCCCAAGGAGCTCGCCCAGTCCAACGTGGTGCCCACGCTCCCCGACGCCGAGGCCGGCGACATCACCGCAGCCATGCCCATGCGCCCCATGGTCGAGATCATTGAGTTCATCAAGGCCGTCGACAAGGTCGTGCCGGGCTTTGCCTCGTACGAGACGCTGCTCTACGCGCCGGAGGTCAAGTTCTACAGCAACCGCGTCCAGATGGACGAGAACTTCGACACCAACGTCCAGCACCTTCACTGCCTGGGCGACTCCTCCGGTTGGACCCGCGGCCTCATGATGGCCTCCGTGATGGGCCTGCTCATGGGCGAGAACCTCGCCGAGAGGGACAAGTTGGTGAGATAAAGGGAGTCTCCCCTTGTCTCGTTTGCCGCTGTGTAGCCACCGCCTGCCGATGCGCTGCGCGGCGGCGTTTTTCTCATCCCAAACTGTATTAAACTAACTAGTACAGTTAGGACGGATGCAAGCGTCCGAGCACCTCGCCCGTGCTGCCGTCCGTCTGTCCACCTAGGGACGGGAGGTGTCGTGATCCAGATTAGCTACCAGGACCCGCGCCCCATCTACGAGCAGGTGCGCGATGCGTACCGCCAGCAGATTCTCGCGGGCGTGCTCGCACCGGGGGAGCAGCTCCCCTCGGTGCGCGAGCTCTCGTCTCGCCTTGCCGTGAATCCCAACACCATCCAGCGCGCCTACCGCGAGCTTGAGCAGGAGGGCTGCATCTCCTCGGTGCGGGGCAAGGGTAGTTTCGTCGCAGACGTGTCGGATGCCGCGGAGGCGCGTCGGCGCGAGCTTCTTGAGCAGTTCGATCAGCTTGTCATAGAGCTCGAGTCCCTGGGTGTGGCGCCCGAGGAGCTTGGGCGAAGAGTTGGGGGAGGCGAGGGGTGATGGCATCGGCCATTGAGGTCAGAAACCTGAGGAAGGTCTTCGACGGCACGCCTGCGCTCGACGGGGTGAGCCTCACCGTTCCTACGGGTGCGGTCTACGGGCTCGTGGGGCCCAACGGCTGCGGCAAGTCAACGCTCGTCTCGCACCTGAGCGGCGTCATGCGTCCTACCTCGGGCGACGTTCTTGTCTTGGGCGAGAAGGTCTTCGAGAATCCCGGTGTCAAGGCGCGCGTTGCCTGCGTCCCCAGCGAGCCCTACTTCATTGGTTCTGAGAGCGCTGATGGCATGGCGGGCTTCTACCGCGTGATGTTTCCCACCTTTGACCTTTCGCGCTACTTAGGGCTGGAGAAGCACTTCGAGGTTGACCACACAAAGCCGCTCCGCAAGCTCAGCCGCGGCATGCGGGCGCAGGCGGCCATCTGGCTTGCGCTCTCCATTCGCGCGGACGTCCTGTTGCTCGACGAGCCCATGGACGGCATCGACCCTCTTGCCAGAAGGCGCATGTGGCGCCTGGTGCTCGAAGAGGTAGCCGAGCGCGGCCTCACGGTGCTCGTGACCAGCCACAACCTGCGCGAGTTCGAGGGCGTCTGCGACCACCTGGGCATCATGGCCAAGGGTGCAATGCGCGAGGAGGTCGACCTCTCCCAGCCCTCGGAGGGCGTCGCAAAGGTGCAGGTGGTCCTGCCCGAGGGCGTGGTCCTGCCCGCTGGTCTCAACGTTATCCGGCAATCCAACGAGGGCCGCGTGCTCACGCTGCTCGTGCGCGGGAGTGCGGACGAGGTGCGAGAGGCGCTTGCCGCCCTGCATCCGTCCTACCTCGAGGTCCTGCCGCTCTCGCTTGAGGAGAGGTTCATCTGCGAGCTTGGAGGCGATGACGATGGCATCATGTGAGATGCAGGAGGGGCGCCGCGCTCCCTCGCCGGCGTTCGGGCTCTTTCTCGACACCTGCCAGCGGTACGCGTACCTGGGGGTGGGCTACCTTATCGTCTGGCTCTTCTGGCTTGTCCCGCTGGCGCTGAGGATTGCCGGGCCAACCCCGCCCGCAGACCCCGCGCATGAGCTTGCACAGTCTGGCATGGCTGTCGTGGTGCTTTCTGCGGCCGTCTCATTTGTTGCGGTCAGCGGCGCATTCTCGTGGATCTACGATCGCAAGGCAATACAGCTCTACGGCCTGCTCCCGCTTCGGAGAGGGGCCATCTTCCTGGCGCTTATCCTGGCGGGCGTGGTTCCGCTTCTGATTGCCGTTGGCATCTCCGGCTTTGTCTTTGCCGCGGTTCTCGGGTTTGGACAGGACGCGGCAGCGATTCTTCCCTGGATGGCAGGACACGCCCTGCTCGTTGTGGCCTTCGGCGGCATCTCTGCCCTGTGCGTGCAGCTGGTCGGGAGGACCGTCTTTGCCCTGCTGTGCTATCTGCTCGTCAACTTCTACGCGTTTGCTGCGCGACAGTTTGCGGAGGCCCTCTACAGTCTCGTTGCACCATCGGTGTCGTTGGCGTCCGTCGCAGAACTTTGGGCAAGCCCGCTCGTGCGCCTTATGCAGCTCGTCTCCTCCTGGGCGACCACGTTCCCCTTCCCCGTTTCCAATCTTGAAGCCGCCCTGACGCAAGCCCTTGTCATCTATGCAATCGTAGGCCTTGCTTGCGCGGTGCTGGCGGGATTGGCCTTCTCGCGTCGCAACCTTGAGCGAGCGGGCGACGCATACGTGAGCCCCGCCGTGCGAACCGTGGTGAACGCGTTTGTCAGCGCCCTTGTTGGGTTTGCTGCCACGGACCTTGTGCTGGCGACGTTGCTCTCGAACCGCCATGAAATCCCTGCACAGATGGCCGCGATGCTCTATGGCGTCTCTCCCCAGCTGGCATGCGTCTTGCCGGTGGTCTTTTCGGCGCTGACCTTTGCGATTGTCGAGGCCATCATGGGCCACGGCGTCAAGGCCCTGCGCAAACGCGTCCCGGCGCTTGTGGCAACAACAGGCGTCGCCCTTGTGGCGAGCATTGCCTGTGTGGGCCTCGCTGCGGATGCTGCGGCCTACGTGCCCAACCCCACAGACGTCCAGAGCGCAACCGTCTCGTCGGTTTCGATGCCATTCGAGGGCGAGGAAGGCGTTGACCGCGTGACCCAGCTGCACAGTGTGCTAGCAGGGGCTTCCTGCGCCGGGGACGAGTCAGCACCAACAAGCGTCTACACGGAGACGATTTCGTACCAGATGAAGGACGGTACCAGTATTTCTCGCCAGTACGCCATTCCCCTCAACAGTGACGGCGAGCCAAGCGCTGGCAGTAAGGCTGCTCAGGCACTCATGGATTTCGCCCGCGACCCTGCAACCGAGGAGGCTCTCCGCTCCCAGGTTGACGCGGTCCTTCTCGACGCAGGCCTGTCGTCTGTGACGATTGCCTATGAGGAATACGCGCCAGATTCCCAGGAGGACGCTCCCTGGCGCAGCGAGGAGATCTTGCCTGCGGACTACGCTGCCCTCCGCAATGCGCTCAACCAGGACATTGACGAGCATGGTGCGGCATGCGCGATGCCGTTGTATCAGCTGACGACCAGCTTGTATGACTCCGCCGGCACGTATCAGTATTCGACAACCACGAGCAACTCTTTGGGGGCAACGGTGGATACCCCGTACCTTGCGAGTGTGAGCCTCTCCTCAACAACGCCCGACGAGGACTCTGCGGATACGACCATCTACCTCAGCGAGGGCGCTACGCCCCATACCGTTGCCTGGCTGCGCTCCCGCTACGGCTACGAGTTCGTCGAGCGATGAGACAAAGGGACTGCCCCTTTGTCTCATGTGCGCCGCGCGTGTGGGGAGAGCCCGCCTGAATCGAAACACCCCTGCGGTGGTAGACTTTGCAATGCTGACTAATCATGCCGCGTCACCGCACGTCCGCCGTGCGCCGCGGCCCACCTGCAAGGAGAACTGCCATGCGCGACAAGCTCGAGAAGATCATTGCCGCGTACGAGGAGCTGGAGCAGAAGATGGTCGACCCGGCCGTCGTCTCCGACCCCAAGGAGTACGCGCGCATCGCAAAGGAACACGCCGACCAGGCTGCCCTCGTGGCCAAGGCCCGCGAGTACCTCCAGGCCCTCGATGACATCGAGGCCGCAAAGGAGATGCTCCACGAGGCGTCCGACGCCGAGGAGAAGGAGATGCTCCAGGCGGACATCTCCGAGAACGAGTCCAAGCTTCCCGCCCTCGAGGAAGACGTCAAGTACATGCTCATCCCCGGTGACCCCAATGACGAGAAGGACACCATCGTCGAGATTCGCGCGGGCGTGGGCGGTGACGAGGCGGCCATCTTTGCCGGCGACCTCTTCAACATGTACCAGCGCTTCGCGCAGTCGCGCGGCTGGAAGACCGAGGTCCTCGACGCGAGTCCCGGCGAGGCCGGTGGCTTCAAGACCATCGAGTTCAAGGTAGCTGGCGAGAAGGTCTACTCCGTCATGAAGTACGAGAGTGGCGTCCACCGTGTCCAGCGCGTCCCCAAGACCGAGAGCCAGGGCCGCATCCAGACCTCCACGGCCACCGTCGCGGTGCTGCCCGAGGCCGACGAGATCGACATCGAGATTAAGCCCGAGGACCTGCGCATCGACACGTACTGCTCCTCCGGCCCCGGCGGTCAGGGCGTCAACACGACGTACTCGGCCGTGCGCATCACGCACATCCCCACCAACACGGTGGTGCAGTCGCAGGAGCAGCGCTCCCAGATCCAGAACCGCGAGGTCTGCATGCAGATGCTGCGCGCCCGCCTCTACGAGGCCGAGCTCGAGAAGCAGCAGGCAGAGCAGGGTGCCGAGCGCCTCTCGCAGATCGGCCACGGCAACCGCTCCGAGAAGATCCGCACGTACAACCAGCCGCAGGACCGCGTCACGGACCACCGCATTGGCTTCAACTCCACGTACAACGGCGTGCTTCTCGGTGACCAGCTAGGCACCGTGATTGATGCCCTTGCTGCGGCTGACCGCGCCGAGAAGCTCGCGCAGGCGGTGTAAGGCGGAGGCTCCCACTCCCTCTGAAGTTTCGTATCAAAGAGCATCAACTTGCGTGCCAGCTGGACCGAGTCTGCTGGCGCGCTTTGTGTGTGGGGCGCATGCCCAGCACGGCCAGCAAGACCCTGTCTTTGGTCGTGTGCCTTCGTGGACAGCAGCCGGTGGGAACCTGAGCGGATAACATTGTTGCGTCCTGCTGCTCTGCCCAAAATTTGCGGTTGCCGGTCGTTTTTCAGGGTTTCGCCTAGTATCACCCCGCTAGTGCCATTTCCCTACCTGCGGTTCCGCAAAAAGTTAGAGCTATCGTACTCGGCGATTCGCCAAAAATGGACCGGCAACCGCAAATTCTGTGCACGCGCATCCTCCGTAGGCGGCAAGAGGGGTCCCCGTCTGGCCCTTTTCCTTCGTTGCGCTATGATTCGGGGACTTAACACGCGATCAGGGAGGAAGAGTGTCCCAAACTGGACAGGAGACCTGGACCGTCAAGCGCATGCTTGAGTGGACGCGCGGGTACCTCGAGCGCAAGGGCGACGAGCACCCGCGTCTCTCTGCGGAGTGGCTGATAAGCGACGTCACAGGGCTCTCTCGCGTTCAGATCTACATGAACTTCGACAAGCCGCTCACCCCGGCCGAGCTCGATGCCATGCACGATGCCGTGATTCGACGGGGCCGCGGAGAGCCCCTGCAGTACGTGACCGGCGAGATGCCCTTCCGCCACATCGTGCTGCACTGCGAGCGCGGTGTGCTTATCCCGCGTCCCGAGACTGAGGTCCTCGTCGATGCCGCTCTCGAGGGGGTGGATGCTGCCCCGGTAACCTTCCCGGCAATTCTTGGGGAGGTCCCCGAGTCGACCAAGAACAAGGCCGTGGGCGAGGATGTCAAGGGCGCCTCGCCTTCGGGCGGCGCATCTTTCGAGAAAGGTGCCTCCGCCGAGTCGGACGCCGAGCCGGCAGAACCCACCGACCCGGCCGAACCCGCCGACCCGGCAGAATCCGCCGAGCCGGCAGAACCCGCAGAACCCCCAGTGCTGGTGGAACCCGGTTGCCGCGTGCTGGAGATTGGCACCGGTACCGGCTGCATCGCGCTCTCCATCGCGAGCGAGCGCCCCGGTACCCGCGTGGTGGCAACGGACCTCTCGTCCCAGGCCGTGGCGCTTGCAACGCGCAACCGCGATGCCCTGGGTCTCGAGAATGCGGTCACCGTGGTCGAGAGCGATCTGGCCTCCGCTGTGGACCCGGACCTCATGGGCACCTTCTCGGTGCTGGTCTCGAACCCGCCGTACATCCCCTCTGCCGTGGTGCCCACGCTTCCGCAGGAGGTCATCGGCTACGAGCCGGGTCTTGCGCTCGACGGTGGCGAGGACGGCCTGGACGTCTTCCGGCGCATCCTCGAGCTGGCGCCGCAGGCGCTGGCGCCAGGCGGCATGCTCTGCTGTGAGCTCTTCGAGGACAACGTGGGAACCGCTGCCGAGCTTGTGCGCGCCCAGGGCGGCTGGGCTAGCGCCGAGGTGCGAGAAGACCTCACGCACCGTCCTCGCGTCCTTGTCGCCATGCGCGAGGGGTAGGATGTCGACCTGCGGGGGGGGTAAAGCCGACGCCCGCCCAGACATCGCGGTGGCCTGCCGCGCGCCGGTCATTCCGGCGCAAGCCACGTCAAACAGGAGGAGAAACCATGGGTCGTGTGATGCAGGCAAGCCAGGACAACCCCTCGGCGGAGGCGCTTGACGCCGCGGCCGAGATCCTCAAGAACGGTGGCGTGATTGTCTCGCCCACGGATTCCGTCTACGGCCTCGTGTGCGCGGCGACGACAGGCAACCCTGCCCACCAGCGCATATTTGCCATCAAGAACCGTCCCGCCACCCAGACGCTCCCCTTGTTCGTGGCAGACCCCGAGGACCTTCTGCGCTTCGCGGCAACCATTCCCTCCTGGGCCTTCGCCCTCGCCCATGCCTACTGGCCGGGCGCGCTCACCCTGGTGGTCACCGCCACGGATGCCCTTCCTGCGGAGTACCTTGCGCCAACTGGCACCGTTGCGCTCCGCTGCCCCAACTCCCAGCTTGTGCGCGAGCTGGCCCGCCGCGTGGGACCCCTTGCCCAGACCAGCGCAAACACGCACGGCGAGCCGTCGGCAACCTCCGGCGCCTCGATCGAGCCCCAGATAGTCGACGCCGTAGACCTCACCCTTGACGGCGGCCCTGCGCCCATCGCGGTGGCGTCCACCATCGTGGACTGCACGGGGTCCGTCCCCCGCGTCCTTCGCGAGGGCGCGATTGCCGAGAAGGACGTCATGCGCGTTGCGGAGGTCTAGGCCTTCTCGGCGCTAAATCCCTCTCTCCGGCAGCCAAAGAAGTGGCCGTTTTCGCAACGTTTCGCAAAGGCGTGTTTCGCATGGACGAATGGTTGCCGCGCAGCGCGTCCCCTCGCGCTATCCTCTAGACAGGGTGTCCCGCGCGGGCGTCCACGCAGAGCAGAGAGGAGCCTCCATGCGCGTTGCCATTGCCTCTGACCACGCTGGCTTCGATCAGAAGGGGCCCATCGTGCGGCACCTCCGCGAGGAGGGCTACGACGTCATCGACCTTGGCCCAAGATCGGGCGAGCGCTGCGACTACCCGGACTTTGGCGACAAGGTTGGCCGCTATGTCGCCTCCGGAAAGGCCGAGCGCGGCGTTGTCATCTGCGGCACCGGTCTTGGCATCTCGATGACGGCCGACAAGGTCCCCGGCATCCGCGCCACGCCGGTCCAGACGGTCCAGTTCGCCCAGCTTGCTCGCGAGCACAACAATGCCAACGTCATAGGCCTCTCGGGCCGCTTCGTCTCGCTCGAGACAAACGAGCAGATCGTCGACACCTTCCTCACCACCGAGTTCGCCGGCGGACGTCATGCCGCCCGCGTCGAGAAGATCATGCGCGAGGACGATCCGGCGTTCACCGGCGTCCCCGAGGAGTTCGGCCTGTAGCACGCATGTAGTAACCATCTGCCAGCCATCGTTGTCGCGGACCATCCGGCCCAAGAAGGAGAATGCCATGTACCTCGAGCACCTGAGCGCCACCGACCCCGAGCTTGCCTCCGCCATCGGCGACGAGCTCACGCGAGAGCGCAACTCCATCGAGCTCATCGCCTCCGAGAACTTCGTCTCGCTCTCTGTGATGGAGGCCGTTGGGTCCCCGCTCACCAACAAGTACGCAGAGGGCCTTCCGGGCCACCGCTACTACGGCGGCTGCTGGGCGGTCGACGAGGTCGAGAACCTCGCGCGCGACCGTGTGAAGAGGCTCTTTGGCGCTGGTTTCGCAAACGTCCAGCCTCACTCGGGCGCCCAGGCAAACTACGCCGCCGAGGCGGTCTTCGCCAAGCCGGGAGACACCATCATGGGCATGGCTCTCGACAACGGCGGCCACCTCACCCACGGCTCGCCCGCGAACTTCTCGGGCAAGCTCTACAACGTCGTCTCCTATGGTCTCGACCCCGAGACCGAGCGCATCGACTTCGACGACGTGGCGGCAAAGGCCGAGAAGTACCAGCCCAAGCTCATCATCGCCGGCGCCTCTGCCTACCCGCGCACCATCGACTTCGAGCGCTTCGCGCAGATCGCACACGACAACGGCGCGGCGCTCATGGTGGACATGGCCCACATCGCCGGCCTCGTGGCCACCGGCCGCCACCCTTCGCCGGTGCCCTACGCAGACGTTGTGACCTCCACCACGCACAAGACCCTGCGCGGCCCGCGTGGCGGCATCATCCTCTGCAACGACCCCGCCATCTCGAAGAAGATCAACTCGTCGGTCTTCCCGGGGACGCAGGGCGGACCGCTCGAGCACGTCATCGCCGGCAAGGCCGTTGCCTTTGGCGAAGCGCTGCGTCCCGAGTTTGCTGCCTACACTGACGCAATTCTCGCCAACGCCAAGGCGCTTGGCCGCGGCATGGAGTCGCGCGGCCTGAGGCTCGTGACCGGCGGCACCGACAACCACCTGCTCCTCGTTGACCTCACGCCCGCCGGTGACGTGACTGGTCGCGATGCCGAGGCTGCGCTCGACGCCGTGGGCATCACGGTCAACAAGAACACCATCCCCGGCGAGCAGCGCTCGCCCTTCGTCACGAGCGGCATTCGCGTGGGCTCTGCGGCGGCAACCACCCGCGGCTTTGGCGAGGCCGAGTGCGAACGCATCGGCGAGCTCATCGGCGACGTCGTGACCAACCTCGGCGATGCCGTCGCGCAGGAGCGCGTTGCCGGCGAGGTCAAGGAGCTCCTGCAGGCCCACCCCCTCTATCCAGAGCTCTAGCGGGGCGAACGAGACAAAGGGGCAGTCCCTTTGTCTCGTTCCTAAGTGTTAAGGTCTTTCGGGGAAGACCATGAGACAAGGGGGCAGTCCCCTTGTCTCATTACGAGAAGGGACACACATGGCAGATTACGACGAGAGCAGGCTCACGGTTGTCGACCACCCCCTGGTCCAGCACAAGCTGAGCATCCTGAGGGACAAGGGGACCGGAACCAAGCAGTTCCGCGAGCTCGTGACGGAGCTCGCGATCTTCGAGGGCTATGAGGCCATGCGCGACTTCCCGCTCGAGGACGTCGAGGTGGAGACCCCGCTTGAGAAGACCACCTGCAAGCGCATTGCCGGCAAGAAGGTCGCCATCATCCCCATCCTGCGCGCTGGCCTGGGAATGGTCGACGGCATCCTCACTCTCGTTCCCTCCGCGCGCGTGGGCCACGTTGGCATGTACCGCGATCCCGAGACCCACGTCCCGCATCAGTACTACTGCAAGTTCCCGCCCGACGTCGAGAACCGCACCTGCCTCGTCGTCGACCCCATGCTTGCCACGGGCGGCTCGCTCACGGCGGCAATCCAGTTCCTTCGCGAGGCCGGCGTGAAGGACATCCGCTGCCTCACCATCGTCTCATGCCCGGAAGGCGTGAAGGCCGTTCTGGACTACGACCCCGACGTACGCCTCTTCACGTGCTCTGTCGATAGATGCCTCAACGAGAGCGCCTACATCCTGCCCGGTCTGGGTGACGCTGGCGACCGCATCTACGGCACCAAGTAGCATGACGCTCTGGGTTGCGCTGGGCGTGGCGGCGGGGCTTCTCGCCGCCACGCCTGTCCTTTACGTCCTCCATCGCGTCGCGAGGGGAGACAAGCCATCTATGGCGGCGGGCCTGGGAAGCATCCTCTCGTCGTTCTTCGGGATTCAGCTCCTCACGCTTGCCGTTCACCTGGCTCGACCGGCCGCCACCCTACCGTTCGGCGGAGCCGCCGCACTTTCTTTTCTCGTCTTCGTGACCGTTGCGGGGCTTCTCGCGTGGCGAAAGGCTCCCCACAAATAGGGCGGTCGTATCTACTCCATTGGTAGTAGTGCCGAGAAGTCCGAATTGTGTCATCCGTGCGGATTTGATGACGCGAAGGCCGTCTCGGCACAATTCCATGGCAAGCGATGATTCTGCATCATCGCAGGTAAACGCTATTACAGAGACAACTAATTGAACCAAGTTCAAAAAAATGCAGGAACCTGATTCCCGCATACTCCCAAAGTGCTAATATCCCGTTTTGCATTTTGGACACCCGGGCATTCGCCTCGCTCGCGTGCGAAAGATGCGGCGGCGTCAGCGGGCACAGACTCGTTGCCGCACGGGGGACCCGTGAATGGTTCCCTGCATAAGGCGGGTAGAATATGACCCGTGCGCACATCCGCGGGCCCCCGAGAGGGACTGCCTCGGCCACGCGGAGGCGAAGTGTGGAAGGAAGGACGAATAGTGGACGCGCTTTCCAAGTTGCCCGATGCGATGAATGAGCTGCTTGACGGCTTCATGAGCCATGCCGTGGTTGGAGACACCACGGTCGGCCTCACGCAGTACATCTTCTGGATGTTCGTCGCCATCGCGCTGCTCTTTGTCGTCATGTTCGTGTTCAAGAAGAAGCAGGCCCAGAGCCTCGTCCCGCAGGGCTTCTTCGTGAACGGCATGGAGTACCTGGTGGAGTTCACCCGGGACGACATGTGCAAGTCCATCCTCGGGGACACCTGGAAGAAGCACTTCCCGTTCATTGCGGCTCTCTTCTTCTTCATCCTCTTCAACAACATCGTGGGCATCATCCCTGGTTGCCACCCGGGCACCGGCACCATTGGCGTCACCGCCGCGCTTGCCCTCGTCTCGTTCGTCTACTTCATCGCCGTGGGCATCAAGCGCATGGGCGTGCTCGGCTACCTCAAGAGCTTTGCCCCCAAGGGCCTTCCTCTCCCCATGGCGATCATGGTGTGGGTCATCGAGCTCTTCTCGACCTTCCTGCGCCTCATCACCCTGGCCGTCCGACTCTTCTGCAACATGTTCGCCGGCCACGTGGTCATGGGCACCTTCGCAATTCTCGCATCGCTCTTCTTCGAGCCGCTGCTGCAGAGCTTCTCGGTGGCGGCGCTCGGCGGGGCGGCCGTCTCGGTCTTCTGGGTGCTCATCCTCATCGTCATCTACCTGGTCGAGATTCTGGTGGCCGTCATCCAGGCGTATGTCTTCACGCTTCTCTCGGCCGTCTACATCCAGCTCGTGGAAGAGGAAGAGTAACAGGGCAACTAGCGGAACACGACCGCTTTGCATAGCACGACGTCAGAGTTCGCCTGGGTCCAGGCGAGTGACAAAGGAGGAATCGTGGGAGTCATTGGTTATGGTCTCGGTGTTATCGGCGCCGGCATCGGTATCGGTCTTGCTGCCTACGGCGCAACCACGTCGATGGCGCGTCAGCCTGAGGTCCAGGGGCGCCTGTTTACGGTGTTCATCCTGGGCTCCGCATTCGTCGAGGCACTGGCCCTCATCGGCTTCGTCGTGACGCTGATCGCCTAGCTGCATGGCACGACACGACGTACAAGCTGAGTTGGAGGGACGTATGAACAGGAACATGAAGGGGAGCGCGCGCATTGCGACCGTCGCGGGTCTCATGCTGGGCACGGTCCTCTCGCTGCCCACCGTCGCCCTCGCCGAAGGTCCCAGCGGCGCCGACCTCCTTCTGCCCAAGCCCGCGGAGTTCATCCCCGCGCTCATTGCCTTCCTCGTCATCTGGCTCATCATGGCCAAGCTCGCTTGGCCCTCGATCCTCGGGATGATGGAGAAGCGCCAGCAGAAGATCCAGGACGATCTCGACTCCGCCGAGAAGTCCAAGGCTAAGGCGGCCGCCGAGGCGCAGAGCTACGAGGACAAGCTCGTCGAGGCCAACCACAAGGCAGAGGAGATCATCTCCGCTGCCAAGAAGGAGGCCGAGGAGGAGCGCTCGCAGATTCTCGCCAAGGCGCAGCACGAGGCTTCGGACATCATCGCCAAGGCGCATGGTGCCGTGGACTCCGAGCGCCGCAAGGCAACGATCGAGCTCTCTAGCTCCGTCGTCGACCTCTCCGTCGAGATCGCGAGCAAGATCATTGGCAACGACCTTACCGAGGACCAGCAGCGCAGGCTTGCTGAGAAGTACCTCGCGGAAGTGAGCGCCCCCGATGAGCATTAAGCGAGCCGACGAAGAGAAGGCGGAGGCCTACACCAGGGCGCTGCTCGAGGCCGCCCGTCAGGAGGGCCGCGCGAACGCCGACCTGGTCCAGTGGCAGCATGCCAAGAAGTTCTCGCCCGAGGTGCTGGAGACCCTCTCCGCCATGCAGGCCGAGGATGACGCAGACCTCATCGACCAGGTCGCCAAGCAGTACAAGGAGCTACTGGACACCGAGGACAAGACCGTCTCGGTCACCGTCACCACGGCCGTCCCCATGGACGACGCGCTGCGCGACAAGGTGCGCGCCCAGTCGGAGAAGCTGCTTAACGCACCCGTCTATCTCGTTGAGCGCGTAGACCCCAGCATCCTGGGCGGCGTCCTTCTCGAGGCGCGCGGAAAGCGCATGGATGCCTCGGTGCGCGCCCAGCTCTCGCACATTAGGAAGTCGCTCTCCTCGGCATTCATCGGAGGTGAAGAGCAGTGACAGAGAACCAGCAGTCCACAATCGATGCCCCGATCAGCTCGGAGCGCATCATGAGCACCCTGCGCGAGCAGCTCTCGGCCATCAACGCAACGGTCGACCGCCAGGAGGCGTCGGTCGTCACGCAGGTGGGCGACGGCATCGCGTACATCTCGGGCCTCAAGACGGCTATGGCCGGCGAGCTTCTGCAGTTCACGAGTTCCGTTACGGGCCGCAGCGTCTATGGCCTCGCGCAGAACCTCGAGGAGGACAGGGTCGGTGCCGTCCTCTTTGGCGACGTCGACTCCATCAAGGAGGGCGACGAGTGCCGCACCACCGGGCGCGTTATGGACATCCCCGTTGGCCACGCAATGCTCGGCCGCGTGGTGAACCCGCTTGGCCAGCCCATTGACGGCCTCGGCCCCATCGATTCCACGCACCGCCGTCCCATCGAGTTCAAGGCCCCCGGCATCATGGCACGCCAGCCGGTCTGCCAGCCCGTGCTCACGGGTCTTCTCGCCATCGACGCCATGGTGCCCATTGGCCGTGGCCAGCGCGAGCTCATCATCGGCGACCGCAAGACGGGCAAGACGGCCATCGCCATCGACACCATCGTGAACCAGCGCGACACGGACATGCTCTGCATCTACGTGGCCATCGGCCAGAAGGCCTCGACCGTCGCCACGATCAGGGAGTCCCTCGCCAGCCACGGCGTCCTCGACAAGACGGTGATCGTTGCCGCCACCGCCGCCGACTCCGCGCCTCTGCAGTACATCGCCCCCATGGCCGGCGCGGCCATCGGCGAGTACTTCATGTACAACGACGCAAACGGCAACCCCGCAGATGCCACGCACCCCGGCGCCCACGTGCTCGTGGTCTACGACGACCTCTCCAAGCAGGCAGTGGCCTACCGTCAGATGTCGCTGACGCTGCACCGTCCGCCTGGACGCGAGGCATACCCCGGCGACATCTTCTACCTGCACTCGCGTCTCCTCGAGCGTGCCTGCAAGCTGTCCGACGAGAACGGCGGCGGCTCGCTCACGGCACTGCCCATCATCGAGACGCAGGAGGGCGACGTCTCCGCCTACATCCCGACCAACGTGATCTCCATCACCGACGGCCAGATCTACCTGCAGACCAACCTGTTCTTCCAGGGTCAGCGCCCCGCCGTCGACGTGGGCATCTCGGTCTCCAGGGTCGGTGGCGACGCCCAGTACAAGGCAATGAAGCAGGTTGCCGGCACCCTGCGCCTCGACCTCGCCGCGTACCGCGACAAGCAGGCCTTCGCGCAGTTTGGCTCCGACCTCGACGCAACCACGCAGTACCAGCTCAACCACGGTGCGCACATGATGGAGCTCCTCAAGCAGGGCCGCTTCGCAGCCCTCGCGGCGCCCGACGAGATCATCTCGGTCTTCGCCGGCAAGGAGGACTTCCTCGACGACATCGACCTCAACCACGTGGGCCTGTTCCGCGACGGGCTCGCAAAGTACATGGCCGACAGACACCCGGCGCTTCGCGCGTCTCTCCTCGAGGGCAAGATCTCCGAGGACCAGGAGCGTCGACTCAAGGAGCACATCGCCCACTACAAGGCGCAGTTCATGCTCGAGCACCCCAACAAGGCCAAGGCCCGCGACGTCGAGCACGCCGCCGAGAAGACCGAGGCCCCCGAGGGCGACGACATGCGTGGCAACGGTGCGGAGAAGGGCCAGGAATAGCGATCTATGGCCAACCTTCGCGAAATACAGCGGCGCATGTCCTCCATCAAGAGCACCATGCAGATCACGCGCACCATGGAGATGATCTCCACCGCGCGCATCCGCTCTGCGCTCAAGAGGGCAGAGGAGGCCACCCCGTACAAGGACGCCATCACCAACATGCTCGCGAACGTCGCGAGCGCTGGGTTCGATGACTCGCAGCCCCTGCTTCGTGGTCGCACGTCCGAGAAGAACGTCCTGTTCATCCTCGTGGCGTCCGACCGCGGGCTCGCAGGCGGCTTCAACCTGCTCCAGCAGCGCGCGGTCGAGCACGAGATGGCCGCCCTCAAGGAGAAGGGCGTCTCGTCCGAGGTCATCACCTGCGGCAGGAAGCCTACCGAGTACTTCACCTTCCGCAAGGTGAAGCCGGTCATGTCGTTCGTGGGCATCTCCTCCGAGCCAAACCAGGACGAGGCCGACCGCATCGCCACGTATGTGATGAACGCATACGCCTCCGGTCGCATCGACCGTGCCGTTCTGTGCTACTGGCACGCGAAGAACCGCGTCGACCAGACCCAGGTCACCGAGCAGCTTCTGCCGGTCACGCAGGAGAAGCTCATGATGCCCAACGCGCCGCGCTCGAAGGAGGCCCTCTCGGAGGTCGACCACAAGTTCTACTCCGACTACTCCTTCGAACCCTCCGCCCAGGAGGTCCTGGGGTACCTGATGCCCGCCTACATCAAGACAGTCATCTTCCACGCGCTTCTCGACTCGGCCGCTGCCGAGCACGCCGCCCGTCGTCGTGCCATGCAGTCGGCCACCGACAACGCGAAAGAGGTCCTGAGCTCGCTCGGCCGCACCTATAACCGCGAGCGCCAGGGCGCCATCACCACCGAGCTGACCGAGATCATTGGCGGTGCGGCTGCATTGGAGGACAGCTACTAATGGCAGAAACCACCGAACAGGTGCGCACCCCTCTCGAGGAGGCCACCTACAACAAGCTCAACCAGAGCGTCGGCGAGGGACGAATCGTTCGCATCGTCGGGCCCGTCGTCGACGTCAAGTTCGACGGCAGGGTCCCCTCGATCTACACGGCCCTGCTCGTCGACGACGACACCCCCATCGGACGCGTGAAGACGGTTCTCGAGGTCGAGTCCCAGCTTGCTGGCGACGTCGTTCGTACCGTCGCGATGTCGTCCACCGACGGCCTCCAGCGCGGGCTTCGCGTCAAGGACACCGGGCACCCCATGATGATGCCCGTCGGTCCCTCGACCCTCGGCCGCGTCTGGAACGTCATGGGCGAGCCGGTCGACGGCAAGCCCGTCCCCGACGACGTCCAGTACTACCCCATACACCACCCCGCGCCCGCGTTCGACGAGCTCACCACCCAGACCGAGATCTTCGAGACCGGCATCAAGGCAATCGACCTTCTCGAGCCCTACGTCCGCGGCGGCAAGACCGGCCTCTTTGGCGGCGCAGGTGTGGGCAAGACGGTCCTTATCCAGGAGCTCATCAACAACCTCGCCCAGCAGCACGGCGGCACCTCCGTGTTCACCGGCGTTGGCGAGCGTACGCGTGAGGGCACAGACCTCTACCTCGAGATGAGCGAGTCTGGCGTCATCAACAAAACCTGCCTGGTCTACGGCCAGATGAACGAGCCGCCTGGAGCACGTATGCGCGTCGCGCTGGCCGGCCTCACCACCGCCGAGTACTTCCGCGACCAGGGGCAGGACGTCCTGCTCTTCATCGACAACATCTTCCGCTTCTCGCAGGCGGGCTCCGAGGTCTCGGCCCTTCTCGGCCGCATGCCTTCTGCCGTTGGCTACCAGCCCACGCTGGCAACCGAGATGGGCGAGCTGCAGGAGCGCATCACCTCCACCAAGGAGGGCTCCATCACCTCGGTCCAGGCCGTCTACGTCCCCGCCGACGACCTCACCGACCCGGCCCCCGCGACCACGTTCACCCACCTCGACGCCACGACGGTTCTCTCCCGTTCCATCACCGAGCTGGGAATCTACCCTGCCGTCGACCCGCTGGCCAGCTCGAGCTCCGCGCTCGACCCGTCCATCGTGGGCGAGGAGCACTATCGCGTTGCCATGAAGGTCCAGGAGATCCTTCAGGAGTACTCCGACCTCCAGGACATCATCGCGATTCTGGGCATGGACGAGCTCTCCGAGGAGCAGCAGCTCACGGTCGCGCGTGCCCGCAAGGTCCAGCAGTTCCTGTCGCAGAACTTCCACGTGGCCCAGAAGTTCACGGGCGTTCCCGGCGTGTACTGCACCGTCGACGAGACCGTTCGCTCCTTCGCCCAGATCATCGATGGCAAGTGCGATGACATCCCCGAGCAGGCGTTCCGCTTCGCCGGCAACATCGAGGACGTTCGCGCGCGTGCCAAGAAGATGCAGCAGGCCGCGGGCGAGAAGTCCGAGGGCTAGGAAGACACATGGCCGAGCTCAATTGTCAGTTCGTCCGCCCGGACAGGCTCCTCTACGAGGGACCCGTCGCGAGCCTCATCCTGGTCGCCCACTCTGGCGAGCTGGGCGTGTGGCCCGGACACGCGCCAGAGATCTGCTCGCTGGGTGACGGCGTGGTTCGCCTGCACCTTCGCGAGGAGGACGGCGGCGGGGTGGAGAAGGTCGTCATCTCTGGCGGCTACGCCCAGATTGACGACAAGGGCGTCATCATCCTTGCCGACCACGCCCGTCTCGCAAACGACATCGAGCCTGATGTCGTGCGCGAGACCCGCGACACCGCCTTGGATACCCTGAATGGCCTCGACGCTGGCGACGGGCGCAGGGCGTACTGGGAGAACAAGGTAAAGTGGTGTAACCTACTGCTCAAACAAGCGGCGGAGCAGAAGCAGAACTAAGACCCTGGTGGCCCCGCGAAAGCGGGGTCGCCTTCCTTTTGCAGGAGGAACATGGACGTCATCAAGGTCGAGGGCGGGCATCCCATTTCTGGTGAGGTCACCGTCGAGGGCGCCAAGAACTCAGCGCTCAAGCTCATGGCGGCAACCATCATGGCACCGGGCGTCACAACTCTGAAGAACGTCCCCAACATCGCAGACGTCCACGTCATGGGGAAGGTGCTCAAGCGCCTCGGGGCGACCATCGACGTACTTGACAAGCACACCCTGGTCATCGATACCTCCAACGTCGACAAGTGGGAGACGCCCTACGAGCTTGTCGCGCAGATGCGTGCGTCAACAGCGGTCCTCGGTCCGCTCATCTCGCGCTTTGGCAAGGCCGTCGTGGCCATGCCGGGCGGGTGCAACATCGGTGCCCGCAAGATCGACATGCACATCCTCGGCTTGGAGGAACTGGGCGTCCAGTTTGACGTCAAGCACGGGAACATCCACGCCACCACGCCCAATGGCATTACGGGCAACACGGTCACCCTCGCCTTCGCAAGCGTTGGCGCCACCGAGAACCTCATGATGGCGTCCGTCCATGCAAGGGGCACGACCATCATCGACAACGCTGCCCGCGAGCCAGAGATCGTGGACCTTGCGATCATGCTCAACGAGATGGGCGCCAAGATTCGTGGCGCTGGGTCTCCTGTCATTGAGATCGAGGGCGTAGGGGAGCTCCACCCGGTCACGCACACCGTGGTTGGCGACCGCATCGAGGCTGGGACCTTCCTCGCCATAGGCGGTCTTTGCGGCGAGCCCGTGACCGTCAACGGGTTCGATCCCCTCCACCTCGGGCTCGTTCTCAAGAAGTTCGAGAAGATGGGCATCTCCGTCAAGCGTGACGTTCGCGGCTGTACGGTCTGGCGCGAGGGTCCGATTCTTCCAACCGACATTCAGACGCTTCCCTTCCCGGGCTTTCCTACCGACATGCAGGCCCAGACCATGTGCCTTCTCGCGTTGGCACAGGGCTCGTGCGTGATTACGGAGAACGTCTTCGAGAATCGCTTCATGTTCGCGAGCGAGCTGCAGCGCATGGGGGCAGACATCACCATCGAGGGGCACCACGCCATCGTGCACGGCGTGCCGGGCTTCTCGGGCACCCAGGTCAAGTCTCCCGACCTGCGCGGGGGTGCGGCGCTGGTCATGGCGGGGCTTGTCGCCGACGGAATCACCACGGTCTCTGCCATTCATCACATTGAGCGCGGGTACGAGGGCTTCGTGAGCAAGCTCGTCTCGCTTGGCGCCAAGGCAGAGCGCGACGCGGTCCCCGACGACGAAGACGCCATCAGGGACTAGTTTTCTCGCGCGAGAAGAATGCGGAGCGGCTGATGAGCAAGCACATGAGAACCGAGGGTACCGACCCTGACACCAGCGCTCCCAACGAGTACAGCCGAAGCAACGTCGGGCGCTACAGCGAGAAGCGCCGCAAGCAGGGCGTGCGCAGCGGTGTCGTTCGCGGCGTGATCATCGCGCTCGTCGTGGTTCTCGCCTGTGGCGGCACGGCGTTTGCGCTCTGGATCAACGGCGTCCAGAGCCGCATGAACAACAGCCAGGTCATCACGCCAGAGCTTCAGCAGTCGCTTGCTGCGCCGGCTGCAGACGATACGCCCGCCGAGCCAAACGACCCATACTACGTGCTTCTTCTCGGCACCGATGGCCGTCCTGGCGAGACGGACTACCGCGCCGACACCATCATCCTCGCCCGCATCGACCCGCCCAACAAGCGGGTGACGCTTCTCTCCATTCCGCGCGACACCATGGTCGAGTGGAAGGGCACCACCATGAAGATCAACGGCGTGCACACCTACGATGGCGCCGCGGGAATGGTGCAGATCGTGAGCGAGAAGTGCGGCGTCCAGGTTTCTCACTATGCAGAGATTGCCTTCGATGGCCTTTCGACGCTTACCGATGCCATGGGCGGCGTAACGGTCGACGTTGACCAGCACATGAAGGACACCGAGAACTTCGATGACGTCACCGAGCTCGACCCCGGCGTCCAGACGCTCAACGGCGCCCAGGCGCTCTTCTACTGCAGGTGCCGTCACTTCCCCGACGGCGACTACACGCGCATGCGCCACCAGCGCACCTTCATCAAGGCGATGCTCAACCAGCTGCTGGCGACCAATGACCCCACCAGGATCGTCAGTCTCGTAGATGCCACCGCAGACGTCATCTCAACCGACCTCTCGGTTGCCGAGATCGTCTCCCTCGGCTCAGAGATGGTGGGCATGGACACGGAGAAGGACATCTACACCGCCTACGTGCCCTCGGAGCCCAAGGAGGTCGACGGAGTTTCGTACGTCATCGCAGACTGGGATGCCCTCGACGAGATGATGAAGGTCGTCGATGCTGGTGAGGATCCCTCCACCTTTGACGTCGACAGATACGGCTACAAAGACGAGGGCTCCTCGTCCAAGGAATCGGAGACCACCGCCGAGGGCACGACGGACTCGGCAAACACGACGACGTCCCCCTCGCATTCCGCCGAATCCGCATCATCCTCCGCGTCGACGTCAAAGGGCCAGTGACTTGGGGATAATGTCTCCAAGGCGCGCGTCGTATGGCGCGTACAGCAAGACGGGGGAGACTTCTCATGGCTCTATCAGTTGAAGGAAATCAGGATCATGCCCTCACAAGGGCGGGCGAAGACTATCTCGAGTCGATATACAGGCTCTCTGTGGCATCGGCTGAGCCCGACGGCAGCGTTCGCTCCGTCGACGTTGCGGAGCAGCTCGATGTCTCTAAGGCAAGCGTGAACAAGGCGCTCTCGATGCTCAAGGAAGAGGGCATGGTCAACCAGAGCCGTTACGGGCGCGTGACCTTGACCCCGGAGGGCAAGGAGTATGCCGCCATCGTGTGGCGCGCGCACCGGGCGCTGCGAGCGTTTCTTGAGACCGACCTGGGTGTCGAGGCGGAGCGCGCGGACGAGGAGGCCTGCCTCATGGAGCACGTCCTCTCTGCTGATACCATGTCTCGTCTCATCGAGTACCTTTCCGCACAAGGCGTAACGATTCCAGAGTAGTCTCGTGGGCGTTTGATGCACCCGTTGTGTACGCCGTGTGTGGGGGACCCACGGCGTGGCCGTGCGTCCGGCTGAGGGCTGCCGCTAAGAGAAGGCGGGGCAATCAGGGCATGCGCAGGGGTATGGTGTCCCTGGCGATTTATGCCGCAACTGCCAACTATCGAAGGGATTACAAGCACAATGAAGGCAATCATTCCGGCGGCAGGTCTTGGTACGCGCTTTCTGCCTGCGACAAGGTGCATGCCCAAAGAGCTCCTGCCTGTCCTCGACAAGCCCATCCTCCAGTATGTCGTCGAGGAGGCACTCGAGCCCCAGGGCGTCGATGGCGTCGTTATCGTGAACTCGCGTGAGAAGCCGCAGATCGAGCAGTACTTCTCCGTTGACGAGCAGTTCGAGGGCATGCTTCGCGAGCGTGGCAAGGACGAGGCGGCAGACCGCATCCACGAGGCCTCGACCCTTCCCGTCTCCTTCGTCTACCAGGACAACCCGCGCGGGCTTGGGCATGCCGTCCATTGCGCCGCCGAGAAGATCGACGGGGAGCCCTTCTTCGTGCTTCTCGGCGATTACTTCGTTCCCGACAAGCAGATGTGCGTCCGCATGGCGCAGGTCTCTCGAGAGCATAACGGAGCCTCCGTCATCGCGGTCGCGCCCGTGCCGGCAGACCAGGTGAGCCGTTACGGCATCATCGCGGGCCAGTGCGTTGGCAGCCTCGACGGTTCGGGCTGCGGCGAGGAGGACGAGGGAGCCGTCTGGAAGGTGACTGGTCTCGTCGAGAAGCCAAAGCCCGAGGACGCCCCCTCCCACCTCTTCATCGTTGGTCGCTACCTTCTCTCGCCCCGCGTCATGGACCTGCTGGCAACGCAGGCGCCGGGTGCCGGAAACGAGATCCAGCTTACCGACGCGATGCAGCGCCTCCTCGACGAAGAGGAGATGTACGCGCTGGTGGTTGACCCCGACGAGGGTTGCGATACGGGTACCCCGGCGGCCTGGGCGGCTACCAATGCGCGCATGGCGCTCAAGGACCCCCATACCGCGGAGGCCTTCCGCGAGGCGTTGGGTGACGAGGCTCTTGGATAGGCGCTCGAACATAATTCGCTTTGGTGCCGACGGTTGGCAGGCACGCCTGGATGATGGCTTTGACGAGGTCGGCATCAGGCGCGTCGCCGACGCGCTCGGCCTTCTCTGGGCTGAGACGCACCCGGGGGCCACGGTTCTCGTTGGCTACGATACGCGCCATAACTCTGCGGAGTATGCGCGTGTGGCCGCGGGCGTGCTTGCGTCGTTTGGCCTTCGCGCTGTCGTCTCAGACAGGCCATGCCCCACGCCTTGCGTGTCGTGGTGCTGCTCAAAGAGAGATGACGCCGTGGGCGTTGTCATGCTCACGGCAAGCGAGCGTTCCTGCGAGTACGGCGGCCTGATCGTCCGCGGGGCGGATGGCGGTCCCGTGTCGCGCGAGTTTCTCGATGCGGTCGAGCAGCACATCTCTCTGGAGCCGCCTGCGGATAGCGGAGAGTTCCAGACGGAGAATTTCGTCGGCCCCTACCTAGACGATCTTGTCACACTCGTGGACGGCCCTGCCATTGCGTCCGCCAGCCTCAGCGTTGTGGTTGACCCCATGTACGGGGCTGGCTCTGGTGTGCTCGCACAGGCACTGGGGCGGCTGGGCTGCCAGGTGACAGAGATTCACGGAGACCCTTGCGAGGATTTTTGTGGACTCCATCCCGAGCCCTGCGACCCGTGGGCGGACGAGTGCGAGGAAGTCGTCTCCTCGAAAGGCGCGAGCATGGGCTTCCTTATCGACTGCGACGGAGATCGTGCGGGCGTAGTCGACGAGAATGGCAACATCTTGCTGCCGCACGAGCTTTCGCCGCTGGTGTTGGGTCATCTGGTCGAGAACCGCGGCGAATCAGGCAGGGTCGTGGTCACCCTCACGTGCTCGGCTCGCATTGCGCGCCAAGCGGAACGCTTGGGCTGCGAACTTACCTCCGTTCCCGTTGGCTTCTCACGCATATATAGAGAAATGCGTGAGGGTGATGTGGTGCTTGGCGCGGAGGAGTACGGCGGACTTGCCTTCCCCTCCCACCTCCCCGAGCGCGACGGCCTGCTCGCCTGTCTGCTCGTAGTAGAGCTGGTGGCAAAGAGCGGGTTGTCCGTGCGGCAGCTCGTGAGCAGCATGGGCGACAAGATCGGCCACATGCGCTACACCCGTCGCGACGTGCGGCTGGACCCTGCGGCAACGCAGGCCTTCCGCAACGTGCTCCCCGGTTTGAACCCAGGCTTGGTGGCGGGTCGCCGACCAGTCGAGGTAAGCCACGCCGACGGCCTGCGCCTCCAGTTCGACGACGGCTCCTGGGTACTCATGCGCCCGTCCAGGTCCGACCCCGTGGTGAGGGTGTACTCGGAGGCCCCCACCGAGGGGGAGCGCGACCGCCTCCTGGACGCCTCGTGCGGGATGGTGCGCGCCGGGGCGTGAGCCCCGCATGTGGAGGGTGTGTGGAGACGCCCGCACCCCCCTTCCCACCCGTCCCCGGGGGGCGTATATTTCTTCCTCGCGCGGCGCCGCGCCCCACACGGGATGGCGCCGCGGGGCACCCTGAGAACCGGATACCGTGTCCGAGAGATCGGACGACGAAGGACAGACTAGCGATGCTCGAATGCCGTGCGAGAGCACGGCGCCGAGTCGATTCCAGTGAAGTCCGAGATCAGCGTGGTCTTGGAGTGGGACCCGGACATCCGTCGCATCGGAGACACGACGCCGCAGCGATGCGGCGCTCCGAACGGAGAGTTCGATCCTGGCTCAGGATGAACGCTGGCGGCGCGCCTAACACATGCAAGTCGAACGGCCGGACCCACCCCGGTGGGCGAGGCAGTGGCGAACGGCTGAGTAACACGTGGGCAACCTGCCCCCCTCCCCGGGACAGCCTCGGGAAACCGTGGGTAATACCGGATGTGCCGCCCCCTCCGCATGGGAGGGGCGGGAAAGCTCCGGCGGGGGGGGATGGGCCCGCGGCCTGTTAGCTAGTTGGCGGGGCAACGGCCCACCAAGGCGACTATGGGTAGCTGGGTTGAGAGACCGACCAGCCAGATTGGGACTGAGACACGGCCCAGACTCCTACGGGAGGCAGCAGTGGGGAATCTTGCGCAATGGGCGGAAGCCTGACGCAGCGACGCCGCGTGCGGGAGGAAGGCCCTCGGGTCGTAAACCGCTTTCAGCAGGGACGAGGCCGCAAGGTGACGGTACCTGCAGAAGAAGCCCCGGCTAACTACGTGCCAGCAGCCGCGGTAATACGTAGGGGGCGAGCGTTATCCGGATTCATTGGGCGTAAAGCGCTCGTAGGCGGCCTGCCAGGTCGGGAGTCAAATGCGGGGGCCCAACCCCCGGCCGCTCCCGATACCGGCGGGCTTGAGTTTGGTAGGGGAAGGCGGAATTCCCGGTGTAGCGGTGGAATGCGCAGATATCGGGAAGAACACCGGTGGCGAAGGCGGCCTTCTGGGCCACGACTGACGCTGAGGAGCGAAAGCTGGGGGAGCGAACAGGATTAGATACCCTGGTAGTCCCAGCCGTAAACGATGGACACTAGGTGTGGGGGGGACGCCCCTCCGTGCCGCAGCC
Source organism: uncultured Olsenella sp. (assembly GCA_900548775.1). GTDB lineage: Bacteria > Actinomycetota > Coriobacteriia > Coriobacteriales > Atopobiaceae > Tractidigestivibacter. The sequence continues at coordinate 33,760 of URLM01000007.1, read as the reverse complement.
AACGCATTAAGTGTCCCGCCTGGGGAGTACGGCCGCAAGGCTAAAACTCAAAGGAATTGACGGGGGCCCGCACAAGCAGCGGAGCATGTGGCTTAATTCGAAGCAACGCGAAGAACCTTACCAGGGCTTGACATCTTGGTGAAGCGGCGGAGACGCCGTGGCCGAGAGGAGCCAAGACAGGTGGTGCATGGCTGTCGTCAGCTCGTGTCGTGAGATGTTGGGTTAAGTCCCGCAACGAGCGCAACCCCCGTCGCATGTTGCCAGCGGTCCGGCCGGGCACCCATGCGAGACCGCCGGCGTCAAGCCGGAGGAGGGCGGGGACGACGTCAAGTCATCATGCCCCTCATGCCCTGGGCTGCACACGTGCTACAATGGCCGGCACAGCGGGCTGCCAGGCGGCGACGCCGAGCGAATCCCCAAAGCCGGCCCCAGTTCGGACCGGGGGCTGCAACCCGCCCCCGCGAAGTCGGAGTTGCTAGTAATCGCGGATCAGCACGCCGCGGTGAATGCGTTCCCGGGCCTTGTACACACCGCCCGTCACACCACCCGAGTCGACTGCACCCGAAGTCGCCGGCCCAACCAGCAGTGGGGGGAGGCGCCGAAGGTGTGGCTGGTAAGGGGGGTGAAGTCGTAACAAGGTAGCCGTACCGGAAGGTGCGGCTGGATCACCTCCTTTCTAGGGAGACACCCGAAGAGAGAGATTACGGACAGACGGACGGGTCCCGTCACGGACCACGCACGCTGGCCACCTTCGCCGCGCCCCAGGGGCGCACGGCATCCGGTCCCCGGGGCGAGCCCCCGCCGCACCCTGAGAGCCGCATAGCGTGACGCAAGCGAAGATTCTCCAATTTAGTGGATCGCATCATGCACGATTGATTACGTGAGAACGAAGGGCGCCGGCCGATGCCGGCGCGAAGGATACCAAGGGCACACGGTGGATGCCTTGGCACAGGAAGCCGACGAAGGACGCGACAAGCCGCGATAGTCCACGGCCAGGGGCACATGCCCGCACGAGCCGTGGGTCTCCGAATGGGAGAACCCGCCGGGACTTGAGGCCCGGCGCCCGCCTCCGGAACACATATGGTGGCGGGGGGCAACCGGGGGAACTGAAACATCTAAGTACCCCGAGGAAGAGAAATCAAACGAGATTCCCCGAGTAGTGGCGAGCGAAAGGGGACCAGGCCAAACCGGCGCGCTGGCGACAGCCGCCGGGGTCGTGGGACCGCCCAACATGGCAGTCAGAAAGGCGCGAGGCAGCGGAACGGCCTGGGAGGGCCGGCGAGACAGGGTCACAGCCCCGTACGCGAAGCCCCGCGCCCTGCCGGGTGGATCCCGAGTACCGCCGGACACGTGAAACCCGGTGGGAAGCAGGGGGGACCACCCTCCAAGCCTGAACACTCTCCTGTGACCGATAGTGGACCAGTACCGTGAGGGAAAGGTGAAAAGCACCCCGGGAGGGGAGTGAAACAGCACCTGAAACCGCGTGCCCACAAGCAGTCGGAGCAGCCCCCCGGGGCTGTGACGGCGTGCCTTTTGTAGAATGAGCCAGCGAGTTGCGGTGCGCGGCGAGGCCAAGCCGCGAAGCGAGCCGTAGCGAGAGCGAGTCCGAACAGGGCGAGCAGTCGCGCGCCGCAGACGCGAAGCCGGGTGAGCTATCCACGGGCAGGCTGAAGCGGGGGTAAGACCCCGTGGAGGGCCGAACCCACCTAGGTTGAAAACTGGGGGGATGACCCGCGGATAGGGGTGAAAGGCCTATCAAACCCGGAGATATCTCGTTCTCCCCGAAATAGCTTTAGGGCTAGCCTCGGGCGCTTACCCTGGGGGGTAGAGCACCGGATGGCCGCGGGGGCCTCACCGCCTACCAAAGCCAACCGAACTCCGAATACCCAGGGCCCGGAGCCCGGGAGTCAGAACATGTGGGCTAAGCTGTGTGTTCGAGAGGGAAACAGCCCAGACCGCCCGCCAAGGCCCCCAAGTCCGTGCCGAGTGGCAAAGGATGTGCGTCTGCCCAGACAACCAGGATGTTGGCTCAGAAGCAGCCACCCATTCAAAGAGTGCGTAACAGCTCACTGGTCGAGTGGACATGCGCCGACAATATACGGGGCTAAGCACGGCGCCGAAGCGGCGGACCGGACCCAGTCCGGTGGTAGGGGAGCTTCCCGTCAGGGGCGAAGCCGGGGGACGACCCCCGGTGGACCTGCCGGGAGTGAGGATGCTGGCATGAGTAGCGAGAGCGGCGTGACGAAACGCCGCCGCCGTGAACCCAAGGTTTCCTGGGCAAGGCTAATCCTCCCAGGGTCAGTCGGGGGCTAAGGCGAGGCCGGAAGGCGTAGCCGACGCATGGCAGGTCGACATTCCTGCACCCCCGTGGTGGCGCTACGACCGATGGGGCGACGGAGGAGGGTAGCTCGGCGGGGTTCTGGACGTCCCCGTGATGGCGCGTAGGGCGGCACCTGGCGAAGCGCGGGTGCCACGTGCCCGAGGCGCCGGACGAAGCGGCTAAAGCGAAGCGAGTGAGCCCATGCTCCCGAGAAAAACCCCTAGGCAGCCGCCCGGGGCCCGTACCGCAAACCGACACAGGTGGGTGGGTAGAGAATACCAAGGCGATCGGGAGAACCATGGTTAAGGAACTCGGCAAAATCACCCCGTAACTTCGGGAGAAGGGGTGCCGCCTCGGGTGATGGGACTCGCTCCCGGAGCCCGGGGCGGCCGCAGCGGAAAGGTCCAAGCGACTGTTTACCAAAAACACAGGACTCTGCAGAAGCCGTAAGGCGACGTATAGGGTCTGACGCCTGCCCGGTGCCGGAAGGTCACGAGGAGCCGTCAGCTTCGGCGAAGCGGCGAATCCAAGCCCCGGTAAACGGCGGCCGTAACTATAACGGTCCTAAGGTAGCGAAATTCCTTGTCGGGTAAGTTCCGACCTGCACGAAAGGCGTAACGACTTGGACGCTGTCTCAACCATGGCCCCGGCGAAATTGCACTAGTCGTGAAGATGCGACTTACCCGCAGAAGGACGGAAAGACCCCGTGAACCTTTACTGCAGCTTGGCATTGGCCGCCGGTCCGTCGCGTAGAGGATAGGTGGGAGACCGTGAACCCGGGACGCCAGTCCCGGGGGAGTCGCCCTTGGAATACCACCCCCGACGAACTGGCGTCCTAACCCGCGGCCGTGACCCGGCGCGGGGACCGTGCCAGGTGGGTAGTTTGACTGGGGCGGTCGCCTCCCAAAGAGTAACGGAGGCGCGCGAAGGTCTGCTCTGGGCGGTCGGCAACCGCCCGTCTGAGTGCAAGAGCATAAGCAGGCCTGACTGCGAGACGTACAGGTCGAGCAGGTGGGAAACCAGGCTCTAGTGATCCGGCGGCCCGGCGTGGAACGGCCGTCGCTCAACGGATAAAAGGTACTCCGGGGATAACAGGCTGATCTTCCCCAAGAGTCCACATCGACGGGAAGGTTTGGCACCTCGATGTCGGCTCATCGCATCCTGGGGCTGGAGCAGGTCCCAAGGGTATGGCTGTTCGCCATTCAAAGCGGTACGCGAGCTGGGTTCAGAACGTCGTGAGACAGTTCGGTCCCTATCCTCTGTGGGCGCAGGAGATCTGAGGGAGGCTGCCCCTAGTACGAGAGGACCGGGGTGGACGGACCTCCGGTGCACGGGTTGTTCACCAAGAGCACTGCCCGGTAGCTGAGTCCGGTCGGGATAACCGCTGAAGGCATCTAAGCGGGAAGCCCGTCCCGAGATGAGATCTCCCTTCGGTAAGGCCACTCGTAGACCACGAGTTCGATAGGCCGCAGGTGCAAGGCGGGCGACCGCCTCAGCCGAGCGGCACTAATCGGCCGAGCTCCTCCGCATGCCCTTCCCATGGGCGGTCCCGGGGGGTCTTGCTTGCGCGCGCTGTGCGGCCCCCAGGGCGCGGCCGGGCCACCCCGGAGGCAGAACGCCCCCAGACGGCCAGCGGCCATGGCAGGGGAGGCACACCCGGTCCCATCCCGAACCCGGAAGTTAAGCCCCCGAGCGCCGATTGTACTGCGGGGTAAGCCCGTGGGAGACCAGGACGCCGCTGGCCGACTGGGGGCGTTTTCGCCAGGAGGGGCCCCGCGCCGAGCGCGGGGCCCCTCTCTTCGTATAAATTCCGCAGTTGCTTGTTATTGGCTCGTGTCAGTACTGCTCGCCTTACAGGAATCTTGCAGCTTTCTGACACAATTTGTTTGCCGTTCACCCGGTTTCTCGCAATATAGATAAATACCAATGATAGGTTTCGGTCACCGGTTTTATTTGGGCGATGATTTGGGGCCCTCATCGCCATCGCTGTCGAACTATCTTGGTGAGGTGTTGAATCGTGAGTGTGAACCTCAATCGTTCCTTGGCCATACCTCCTGCCGAGGAAAAGCCTTGTGATCTGTACGATAGGTGTGCATCCTGGGACTTGGTGCCTCGGGCCGTCTCTTCGTTTCTCTCTTATTCGCGGTCTGCAAACCTACTTGTCATGTGCGCCGAGCCGGGTGTGGGCAAAACCTTTGCCTTGCGTTCGCTTGTTGGCTCTAACTCGCAAACCAGTGCCTCTCATCTTTTGCGTCTGCGCGGAGTTGATCCCGCTTTAGTTTCCAAAAGGCTTTCACGGCTCACTCGCCAAGTCGAACGCGAGAGGCTTTCTGGAAAGGAGGTCTACGTTGGCCTTGACGACGTTCCTCCCGGGGATGATTTGGATGTCGACAGGGATGTCTCCCTCATATTGAGGATGGTTACGGCAGGCGCAGTAGTTGCCGTCTCGGTCCTGCCAGAGAACGAGCTTTTGGCAGAAAGGCTTTCTGGTGCCATTTACGTGCTCTCGAGAGATATGCTTGTTACTGACATCCTCGAACTTGGGCCAGGCGATCCTCTTTACGACGCACGTTCACTCACCGGTGGCATACCATCTCTCGCGATTGCTCTGCTGCGTGACAATGGGGGCTCGCATTTAGATCGACTTGTTGCAGGGAGCACATACTTCGAGACGTTAGGACGTCTGGTGGGCGCAACGCTGCGTTCTGGCCTCTTGGATGACGAACTCTCTGTTCGTCTTGCCATGATCCTCCTAGGGCGCGGTACTTTCGAGGATGTCGCTGGCGTTACCTGCGTTAATCCCTCGGAAGTTGCCATGGGGCTCGAACGCTTTGCTCCCATGCTGGGCGTTTCTTGCCATGATGCCTCTTTTCGCTGCTACGGCGTCGACACCCTCGATGGCTTGAGTGCGAGCGCTCCTGCACTTTCCCCTAAAGCATCTGCCTGGAGGCCTGTGTTTGATGCTGTCATCGGTGTGCTGGTTGACAGGGGAGAGTACGCACGAGCGGCCCTTGTCGCCCGCATCGCGCCATCAGCGACTGCCATTGCGACAGTCGTTGGACGTTCCGAGGACTTTGTCTGCGCAGGCGAGGTCGGTCTTGTTCGCAGGATGCTTGGTCCGGCGCAAGCTCAGTCGCTTGTTGCGCCCGAGACAGCAGAATGCGCAAGGTCTGTGCTGTCAGCTCTCGGTGACAGGGGGTACAGGCTGTCAGGGGCGTGGTTGTGCCCGCAAAGCGACGACTCGCTGCCTCATACGGGCACCCAGAATCTTGGCGCCCTTCTGGTGGGCTGCCGTGCCGTGCTCGCCGGGGAGCGCATTTCGGTACCATCCGGTGGCACTGGGCAGTCCGAGGGCCTCGCCGTGCACCTTCAAGCCGTTCAGCTGCTACGGGATGGCCGTCCCGGTGCTGTTCAGCGCATAGTCGGACAGTATGTGTTCTCGAGTCCAGAGGACTCGCTTGCCTCCGCACTCCTTCGACTTGACGCCTCAATCGCACGCGTGCTTCTTGGTGACCAGGCAGAGAAGGACGATTCGCACCCAGACACTAGCGGCTTCCTCGAGCGGGAGGGCTTCTCTGCGATACGCGACGAAAGCACGTTTCTGCTTGCACTAGACGCTCTCGCCCACGGTTCTAGTGATCTTGCCTCCATGGATGTCCTGGTGAACGAAGCAGAACGCGCGGGCAACGAGCTGATTCGCGTAGCGACATTGGTGATGTGTGCCGCTGCAGCATACCTCATGAGCGATTATCGCGGTGCCCGCATGAGGAGCGCAATTGCCGCTGCGGCTGCTGGGCGTGCGAATTTCTCTCATCTCGAGGCCGAAGCGAGCGTTCTATGCAAGGCGGCGGCAGGCGCAGGGACTGGTGGCGAGGGATATCCCCCCGACTGGGAGGACATCTGCGACACCGAGGGGCTTTCTGTCATCGCGAGGATGGTTCGCCTCGCATCCGAGGGAAGTGATTCGTCGCCGGAGGCCTTGCGCATGCTCGAGGATGTGGCCATGCCGAGCGACGAAGCCTGGCTCCTCAGGGTTCTCGTCTCCGGGGAGGGGGTTTTTGCGCAGCGAATGGGCACCCTTGTTCCGCGAGCGTGGATGCCGGTGATGAAGCCAATCGACGTGGGCAAGCAAGCTGGCGGAAGCGTCATGAAGCCGAGAAGGGATCTCCCGAGTTCCGGTAGTGAGGATGAGCCTCCTGAGCCGGACGCGTGTCCTCGCCTCAGACTCTGCCTGCTCGGTGGCTTCTCACTGTATGCCGATGGAGAGCCGGTTCCGGAATGGCGAATCGAGCGGCGTTCCGCCAAGGCGATGCTCGTGTTTGTCGCCCTGCACCCAAAGCTGTCGGTGAAGAGGTTTGAGATTGTCGAGCAGCTCTGGCCGGACTGCGACTACAAAGCTGGTCTCGAAAGAATTTACCAGGCGACAAGCACGATTAGACGCGAGGTGGGGGCTGTTGCCCGTGGGGTGGACCCCTTCCTTTCGGGGTGGGGAGACAAGTCCGTCTCCCTGAATCCCGCGCTGTTTGAATGCGACTTCGTGGAGTTTGCGGACGCTGCAAACAAGGCACTGGCATCGGAGGGGGAAGACGTGCAGACCTTGGAGGCGGCGTTGAGGGCCGAGAAGCTCTACTCGGGGGACCTCTTTGTTCCGACAAGAGACGTTTCCGGGTATGTGGTCTCGCGGCGTCTGGAGTTCAGGGAGCTGTATGCCGATACCATGGTAGTTGGCGCCGAGGCTGCCCTAAGACTCCAGCGGTATCGGATAGCTGCCCGGCTCGCAGATGAAGCAACGACGGCGGACGACCTTCGAGAAGACGCAGTCGAGGTGCTTATCCAAGCGCTGAGAGCAAGCGGACGGGTTTTCGAGGCGGAGCAACGATACAAGAGGTATGCGGCCCGTTTTGCCGACCGAACGCATATGCCCCCTCCAAAGCGTCTGAGGAGGGCTGCGGGCGAGGGATTTCGCGAGGAGGACGGCTCAGGCAATCTCCAGGATGGGACGCTCGCGAGCTAAATCCATGATTCATCTTCCGGCGAGTTTTTCTCGCCGGAGGCCTCGCTTTGGACGCGATTCCCGCGGGAACCCATCCTCCGGCGCCGAAATGGCGCCGGAGCGGGGGCTCCGCACGCCGCGGCCGCGGAAACGCGCCCTCCGGCGAGAGGCCCCCGCAGCGACGACCCGGGGCGATACGCATTCGTGCCCCGAACCTGTATCGACCTGCGCGGGTCACACGTTCGGGCACGAACGTGTATCGGTGGGGGCTCGGGCTGGGGTCGGAAGGCGCGGTGCGAGAGCCTCAGGAGCCTCCGCGTTCCCCTGCGGCCGCGGAAACGCGCCCTCCGGCGAGAAATCGACGCCGGAGGGCTCACTTTGGACGGGATTGCTGCGGGAACCCGTCTCCCGGCGAGTATTTCTCGCCGGAGGGTCCCTTTGGGATCCGCTCGATGACTCCTGGAAACCTCTCTGCGCGAATAACACCGACAGTTACAGTGCGCTTTTGGTGAGACCACGTCCCTGGCTGCCATGGTGAGTTTGCTATGGGTAAAGTGAAAAACGCATGCGTCGGTGGATGGTCACCGCCCATCAATAAAAGTGCGAAGGATTGCTCATGCCAAACTTTCTTTCCAAATTGCTATCCGCCGGAGCCGACAAGGACCTCAAGGAGTATCAGCGCATCACCGCGCGCGTGAACGACCTTGAGCCACGCTTCGGTGCGATGGACGACGAGGAACTGAGCGGCCAGACCAAGCTCTTCCGTGAGCGTATCGAGAACGGCGAGACGCTCGACGACCTTCTGCCCGAGGCGTTTGCCGCAGTCAGGGAGGCATCTCGCCGGACAACGGGCATGCGCCACTTTGACGTCCAGATCATCGGCGGCATTGCCCTTCACAGGGGGACCATTGCCGAGATGAAGACGGGCGAGGGCAAGACCCTCGTCTCAACTCTGGCAGGCTACCTCAACGCCCTCGATGGCCAGGGGGTGCACATCGTGACCGTCAACGACTATCTGGCCAAGCGCGACAGCGAGTGGATGGGCCAGATATATCGCTTCATGGGCATGAAGGTCGGCCTTCTCCAGAATGGCATGAGGCTCAACCTCAAGAAGCCTGCCTACCAGGCGGACGTCACCTACGGCACGAATTCCGAATTCGGCTTCGACTATCTTCGCGACAACATGGTCACGCGTCCGAGCCTGCGCGTCCAGCGCGGCCATCACTACGCCATTGTCGACGAGGTTGACTCGATCCTCATCGACGAGGCTCGTACTCCCCTCATCATTTCCGGTGCGGGAACCAAGTCGGCAGGGACGTACAAGGACTTTGCGCGTGCCGTACGCGGCCTTACCCCAGACGTCGACTTCGAGATGGACGAGGCAAAGCACGCCATTGCGGCAACCGACGAAGGACTCAAGAAGATCGAGCGCAACCTGGGGATAGATGACATCTACGCCGACCCCTCGGGACAGCTGGTGAACCACCTTCAGCAGGCGCTCAAGGCGCAGTACATGTTCCATCGCGATCAGCAGTACGTGGTTGTCGATGGCGAGGTCAAGATCGTCGACGAGTTCACCGGCCGCATCATGGAGGGCAGACGCTACTCCGAGGGCCTTCACCAGGCAATCGAGGCCAAGGAAGGCGTCCTCGTGCGCGAGGAGAACCAGACGCTGGCCACCATCACCCTCCAGAACTACTTCCTCATGTACGACAAGCTTGCGGGCATGACGGGAACCGCCATGACCGAGGACGCCGAGTTCCGCGAGGTCTACCACGTTCCCGTGCAGGTGATTCCGCCCAACAAGCCAGTCATTCGCGTGGACCACGACGACCTTGTCTACAAGACGGTGGCGGCCAAGTTCAACGCTGTCGCCGATGACGTGGCCGAGCGCCACGCCAAGGGGCAGCCGTGCCTTGTGGGTACTGTCTCGATTGAGAATTCAGAGCGCCTCTCTCGCATTCTGGACAAGCGTGGCATCAAGCACAACGTCCTCAACGCCAAGTACCACGAGCGCGAGGCACAGATAGTGGCCCAGGCTGGCCGCGAGGGAGCCGTGACCATCGCCACCAACATGGCTGGTCGTGGTACGGACATCCTCTTGGGCGGCAACCCCAAGGCCATGGCCGAGGACATGCTTCGCGAGCAGGGCTTCTTTGCCCCCGCAAAGGAGGGCGAAGAGCCTGTCCTTCCCTCAGAGGAGCAGCGAGCCGCCGCCCTCGAGAAGGCCAAGGCAATCTGCGACAAGGAGCGCGAGCACGTGGTTTCCGCCGGCGGCCTTGCCGTCATTGGCACCGAGCGCCACGAGAGCCGCCGCATTGACAACCAGTTGCGAGGCCGCTCTGGCCGTCAGGGCGATCCCGGCGAGACGCAGTTCTACCTCTCCCTCGAGGACGACCTCATGCGCCTCTTTGGTGGGGACCGCATGGATCGCATCTCTGCGATGATGACCAAGTACGACATGCCCGATGACATGCCCATCAAGTCTAAGCTCGTGACACGTGCCGTTGAGAGCGCGCAGCGCAAGGTCGAGGAGGTCAACTTCGCCATGCGCAAGAGCGTCCTCGACTACGACGACGTCATGAACAAGCAGCGCCAGGTCATCTACGAGGAGCGCAACAAGATCCTGGACGGCAAGGACCTCATGAGCCACGTCGAGGAGGTCACCTACGATACCGTCCAGCGCAAGGTGAACGAATACTGCTCCGAGGGAGTCGATCCGGAGGAGTGGGACTTCGCCGGTCTCGACAAGTGGATTCGCGAGCTCACAGGCCGCACGGATGGTCCCACCTTTGATTCGGATTCCGACCAGGGCGACATCACCGATGCCGTCGACGCCTTCGTGAGCACCTGCTACAAGGAGAAGGAGCAGCGCCTGGGCGACCAGATTATGAGCGACCTCTCGGCCCAGGTTATGCTTCGCGTAATTGATACGCGCTGGATGACATACCTGCAGGAGATGGATTATCTCAAGACTGGCATTGGCCTGCGTGGCTATGGCCAGCGCGACCCGCTCGTCGAGTACAAGAGCGAGGCGTACGTTGCCTTCACCGAACTTGTCAACACGATGTACGAGGACTTTCTCCGCACAATTCTGCGTATCGAGATTGCCGTGCGGCCACCAGCTCCCGCAAGCCCCCAGGGCGAGGACGAGGCACTCTCCGACGAGCTGCGCGGGGCCCAGTACTCCGGTCCTGCCGAGGTCGACGGGGACCACAGCACGCCCGCCCGTCGTCCTGCCACGACCGTCTCGCGCAAGCAGGGCGGCAACGGCAACGCCGACGCCGGCGTCGGAAAGCCACGCACCTATCGCAAGGATGAGGATCCCGACCCATACGTTGGCGTGGGGAGGAACGACCCCTGCCCCTGCGGCAGCGGCAAGAAGTTCAAGAACTGCCACGGCAGGAACAGGTAGCCATGGCAGACATCGATAGCACTACGCTCGACGCCTTGTCATCGAGGCTTGACGAGGTCGAGGGCTACCTCCACGTTGACGAATTGAGGGGCACCGTCTCGCAGCTCGAGCAGGAGAGCGCAGCCCCAGGCTTCTGGGATGACGCTAACGCAGCTCGCGAGACCATGGCGAGGCTCGCGAGCGCGAAGTCTGACGTTGCGGGCATAGATGCCGCCCGTGCCAAGCTCGAAGACGCTCGTGCCGCGCTCGAGCTAGGCGAGGAGACGGCGGATGACGACCTTCTCGCCGAGTCTGCCTCTATCGCCAGCTCGCTCGAGCAAGACCTTACGGAGCTCGAGCTTTCCAGCTGGTTCACGGATGATCTTGACCACGGTGACGCCATCGTGACGGTGACCCCCGGCCAGGGTGGCCTCGAAGCGCAGGACTGGTGCGGCATGCTTTTCCGCATGTACCTGCGCTACTGCGACAGGCGCGGTTGGTCGGTGGACGTCAACGACGCGCCCCAGGCCGAGGTCATTGGTATTGATCACGCCACCTTCACGGTGCATGGGCACAACGCCTACGGCATGCTTCGCGCCGAGCAGGGCGTGCATCGCCTTGTGCGCATCTCGCCCACAGACGAGAAGAAGCGCCGACAGACGACGTTCGCCGGCGTTGAGGTCCTTCCGGTTCTGCCCGATGACATCGAGGTCGATATCGACCCCAAGGACCTGCGCATCGACGTCTACCACGCCACCGGCCATGGTGGGCAGGGTGTCAACACCACTGATTCCGCCGTGCGCATCACGCACATTCCCACTGGCACCGTGGTGACCTGCCAGAACGAGCGCAGCCAGCTCCAGAACAAGGCCTTTGCGATGAAGATCCTGCGCAGCCGCCTCTATGAGATGGAGCTCGAGAAGCGCGCCGCCGAGCTGGATGAGCTTCGCGGTCCCAAGCACGAGATTGGCTTTGGCAACCAGATCAGGAGCTACGTTCTCTACCCCTACCAGCTCGTGAAAGACCTGCGCACGGGGGTTGAGACTGGCAACGTGGACTCGGTTCTCCAGGACGGCGACCTCGACAAGTTCATCATCGCCTATCACCGGTGGGTGCTTGCCGGGAGGCCGGAGCAGTGAGAAAGATAAGCGTGCGTGAGGTGGCGCTTGACGCCATTCTCATCTTTGGCGGATCTCTGCTCTTTGCCTTTGGGCTCGACTGCTTCGAGGTTCCCAACGGCCTTGCCGCAGGAGGCATCACCGGCCTGGCCACAGTGTTTCACGCCCTTGCGCTGCAAGCGGGGGTGAACCTCCCCGTGGGCATACAGTCCATCGTCATGAACGTCCTGCTCTTTGCCTACGTCGTGCGGTCCGGCAGCAAGCGCTACGCGGCCCTCACTGCAGCAGGCATCATCGTGTCCGGTGTCCTTACCGACGCCATTGCCCCCTTCGTCCCCATTCTGGGCGAGGGAGACCTGCTGCTCTGCGCCTTGTGGGGCGGCGTTATCACGGGCGTTGGGTTGGGGATGGTCTTCCGCACGGGGGGCAACACGGGCGGAACGGACATAATCGCTCAGCTCATTGCGAGAAAGACCGGCGCATCCGTCGGCAGCATGGCAATCGTTGTCGACGGCGCCATCGTCGCGCTCTCCGCCCCGGTCTTCTCAATCGAGAACGCGCTCTATGCCGCGATCGCAATGTACATCTGCGGCCGGGTGATCGACGCGGTGGTCGATGGCCCGCGCGTCCAGCGTGCAGCCTACATCATCTCCGAGAAGCACGAGAGAATCGCCCGCCAGATCATGGTCGAGCTCGACCGCGGCTGCACGGAGTTCGAGGCACGCGGCATGTGGAGCCGCGAACTCAGACCCGTCATCTTCTGCGTGCTCTCTCGTGGAGAGCTGGCGCACCTCAAGGAGATAGTTGCCGAGACTGATCCAGACGCGATCGTGGTCATCGCCGAGGTCCACGAGGCGTACGGCGAGGGCTTCAAGAGCATCGAGAAACGCTAGACGTCTCTCTGCTCCAGCTCTTCCTCGGACATCTGCATGGCGGCGGTCCCCAAATCGACGCGGATGACGTCCGAGACACCGTTCTCCTCGAGCAGCTCGACTTGCTCGTCCGTTGCACCGGAGTCCGTGATGAGCAGGTCCACCTCGTCGGTGGAACCAAACTGGAAGCTCGAGGTCTTGCCGATCTTCGACGAGTCAGCCACGATGACGTGCACGTGCGACCGCTCGAGCATCATTGCGTTGACGGCGGGCTCTGGGGCAGTCGCGGACGTGAGGCCATAGGTGGGCGAGAGGCCCGTGATGCCAAGGAAGCACTTGGTTGCGGTGATGCGCTTTACGCATTCGAGCGCGAACTCACCGGTCATCGACGCCTTTGGTGGACGAATCTCTCCTCCCGTGAGGATGATCGAAGCATTTGGGCGCTCGGTGAGAAGCAGCGCCTTCGCGTTGTTCGTGATGACGGTCACGTCCTGTGCCGTGATGTAGGAGATGATCGAGAGCGCGGTCGAACTCGCATTAATAAAGATGCAGTCCCCGTCATCAACGTGCTTTGCCGCCTCGCGGGCGATGGCCTTGTTGGCGCGAATCTGCCGGGAGCCAGAGGGTCGTCCCAAGGGGTTGAGGAGAGTGGCCGTGCCGTACTGGCGAGACAGCACGTGCCGCTCTTCCAGATAGTCGAGGTCGCGCCTGATGGTGAGAGTCGACACGCCAAAGTGATCGGCAAGCTCGGCGACGCCAACCTGGCCCCTGCTCTCGAGGAGGGCGACGATGGCATCTCTGCGTGCGGCAATGTATGCCTTGCTTCTCTTCACAGCTGCCTCCGCCCCGTAGTGTCACGCTCACGGAATCAATTATACGAAGTGAGACAGTCGATTCATAGTCAATCGAACATAAAGCTTGATAGAGAGTGGGTTAACTGTCTCGTTTTTACTATCCTGACGAACAGTGTCAAATCGTTCGAATAATTTGTTCTTTAATACGTAAAAATAGAGTCATATATACGCGTATCAGATAATGCATCATTCGATTATTAATGAAAAAGCGCAGCTAGAAAGCCTAAATGCTCAATAGTTCAATAGACCGTTGGGCGAAACTAGGGAAAATTTGCGCCAGTAATATGAAAAATTGGTTGCGACGGTGTTCGTTTAGTGTCACAGTTACGAACGGTCATCAGAAAGGCAGCCCATTGGGCCGCCAAGAGATTAAGGAAGGGTAGGTGGTTGCATGCTCAGCGATCTTCTCGATGAGAGCCTTGTTCAGCTCAACGTCGAGGCGAGCGATTGGGAGGATGCCATCCGCAAGGCAACGGTTCCCCTGGTTGCCAACGGCAAAGTGACCGAGGGCTACGTCGACGACATCATCAAGGGCGTCCACGAGCTTGGTCCTTACATCGTGATCACGGAGCACGTGGCGCTCCCGCACGCCCGTCCCGAGAGTGGCGCTCTCGAGTCTGCCGTGGGCATTGTGACGCTCAAGAACCCTGTCGAGTTTGGCAGCGAGGACAACGACCCGGTGAAGTACCTGTTCCCACTCAGCGCGAAGGACAACGACTCCCACCTGAGCGCGCTCCAGTCGCTCGTGGAGCTGCTCTCCGATCCGGACTTCTTCGCCAAGCTCGACGCCTGCAAGGACGCAAAGGAAGTCGTGGACCTCGTCCACGCTAAGGAAAGGGGTATGTAATGGACCGCAAGTTTCACGCTCTGGTGTGCTGCCGCGCTGGCATGGGCTCCTCGATGATGCTCAAGATTAAGTGCGACCAGGTCATCAAGGAGGACAACCTCCCCATCGAGACCGAGCACGGCAACCTTGACTCCATCATCGGCTTCCGCGGCGACCTCGTCATCACCATGGTCGACCTTACCGAGGAACTCTCCAAGGATCCTCGCGTTCCCTCTGCGATTGGCATCAAGAACCTCGTCGACAAGAACGAGATTCGCGAGAAGCTCCACGCGTGGGTTGACGAGCACAAGGGCGAGGAGCCCCGTAGGTAGCAAACTCCTAGCTGAGTAGGACAACGCACCACACGAGCGGGAGAACCCGCAAGTTTCATCGGAAGGATTATCACATGCTGAACGCATTCCTCATGCAGATGAGGGACACAGCGCTGATTATGGGCATCATCGCCCTCGTCGGCCTGCTCCTGCAGAAGAAGTCGGCGGTCGACACGTTTGCCGGTACCGTCAAGACCATCATCGGCTTCATGATCTTCAACATCGGCTCCAGCGCCATGTCCGCACAGATCACCACCTTTGGTGCCATGTTCTCCACCGCCTTCAACGTGCAGGGCGTCGTGACGCAGGTCGAGGTTGCTACCTCTCTCGCGCTTGACACCTACGGCACCGAGGTCGCCCTGGTCATGGTCTTCGGCTTCATCATGAACCTCGTGTTCGCCAAGATCACCCCCTGGAAGGCAATCTTCCTGACCGGTCAGCACTTCCTGTACTTCGCCTGCGTCCTCGCGCTGGTCTTCATCGCCCTGGGCGCCCCCATTGCCGTCACCGTCATCTGCGGCGGCATCGTCCTCGGCTTCTGCGGTGCGGCCCTGCCGTCGCTCTGCCAGCCCTTCGTTGAGAAGCTCACGGGCTCCAACGACTTCGCCATCGGCCACTTCAACTGCATCGGCTACGCCTTCTCCGGCTACTGCGGCAAGCTCTTCGCCAAGAAGAACGAGAAGGAGATCGAGAACAACGAGGTCAAGGAGGCCAACCTCCCCGAGTTCTTCAAGCTCTTCCGTGACTTCGTCTTCTCCGTGGCCCTGTTCATGATCGTGCTCTTCTACATAGTGACCATCGCCTGCTTCGTGACCGGTCACTTTGGTGACACCCTTGCCAACGGCAAGCCCTTCACCTCCTACTTCGGCAACGACATCTGGTGGATCTGGCCGTTCCTCGCTGGCCTCCAGTTCGCCGCTGGCATGTCCGTCCTGATCTACGGCGTGCGTCAGTTCATCGCCGAGATCACCGCAGCCTTCGTGGGCATCTCCGAGAAGCTCATCCCCGATGCCCGCCCTGCCGTCGACTGCCCCGCCATCTTCCCGTTCGCGCCTGACGCCGTCATCATCGGCTTCATCGGCTCGTTCCTCGGTGGCCTCGTTGCCATGGCCCTCATGGTCGCCTTCCACAGCCCGACCATCATGATTCCTGCGGCCGGCATCTGCTTCTTCTCCGGTGGCACCTGCGGCGTCTGCGGCTATGCCTACGGTGGCTGGCGCGGTGCCCTGCTCGGCTCGTTCCTCGTTGGCATCTTCCTCTGCGCTGGCCCCCTGGTCCTGTATCCCGCGTTCGCCTCGCTCGGAATCGCCGGCGCCTCGTTCCCCAACGTCGACTACAACATCGTCGGCTCGATCATCTACGGCATCGGCAGCCTCTTCGCCTAGTCGTACGGGAACCAGAATTGCACTGCCTACTCAGCCCTAGTGTTTGATTTCAGGGGCGCCCGCGGCATGCCACGGGCGCCCCTTCGCCAATCTGGGAACAGCGGTCCCATCGGAAACAGCGATGCCGGTGCGGGCCATACGAAAGGAGACCGGTGGCACAGAAGAAGCAGAAGCGCCAAGCGACCGCCGCAACGCCCAAGGCCAATGCTGTCGAGCGCGACGAGGCCGAAAAGAGCAAGCCGACCGCATCTGTTGAGCCTTCGAAGGGCCCGCAGAAGATAGGTGGCCACGCCCAGGATTCCTCCGCCGACAAGGCGAGAAGGGCGAGCGACGCGGTTCTCGGTGACATCATTGGGATGGCCAAGCCCATAGCCATCCCCGACCTGCCCGAGGACGAGCTTGAGCTCTCGGTGGGGGAGGACAGGAAGCGCCTGCTTCTCCAGGGGCTTGCCCTCCTCGTCGCGGTGCTTGCCCTGCTCTTCCTCGTTTTCTGGTGCGGCGTTGTTGCCAACTATACGGGCAACGTCTGGCTGCTTCTCCTGCTCATTGCGGCGCTCACGGCAGCGTGGTTCGTGTCTAAGCGCATGGGCAGATTCCTCGGCAAGTTTTTCATGAAGACCGGGGTCATCGACTTTGGCCACACCTACGTCTACATCTACGAGAAGTCCGATCCCAAGGAAGCGACGGTCGTCACGTACAAGGACATCAAGTCCTACATGATCGTGCGCCAGGGCAACTCGCTGAGATTTCTCCTCTGGGGAAGCTGGGTCAAGCATCCGTCCGGATATCTCTATGTGGGCATGACGCGTCCCTTCATGGCCGATACGCTCGACGCCCTCGAGGCAGACCTCAGTACGACCATGGCGCGCCACCACGTGAAGGAAAAGAAGTAGCGCCGGAATCAATCCGGTTCCTACATATGTGAAGGGAGAAACTATGGCAACTGATAAGGAGCAGGTTGAGGAGTTCCTCGGCATTGTGAAGACGTCGCTCGACGAGTACGTCGCCGGCATCGACTTCGATGCCCTGAGCGCTGCCAAGCAGCTCATCCTCGACGCCGAGAAGCACGGCGGTCGCGTGCACGTGACGGGCATCGGCAAGCCCGGCCACGTCTCCG
Organism: uncultured Olsenella sp.; assembly: GCA_900548775.1. Lineage (GTDB taxonomy): Bacteria > Actinomycetota > Coriobacteriia > Coriobacteriales > Atopobiaceae > Tractidigestivibacter. The sequence continues at coordinate 16,549 of URLM01000007.1, read as the reverse complement.
GCTACGCCGCCTCGCTCTTCTCGTCCACCGGCACACCCACCTACGAGCTTCACGGCACCGAATGCGTTCACGGCAGCGCCGGCCAGGTGCTTCCCGGCGACGTCGTGATCGCCATCTCTAACTCCGGCGAGACCGGCGAGCTTAAGGCCACCGTCACCTGCCTCAAGAAGAACGGCGCCAAGATTATTGCCCTCACCGGCAACCCCCAGTCCTGGCTTGCCCAGCAGGGCGACGTCGCGCTCATCGCGGGGGTCAAGCAGGAGGGCGATTCCATGAACAAGCCTCCTCGCGCCTCCATTCTGGCCGAGGTAATCGAGCTGCAGTGCCTCTCCATCCTGCTGCAGAACGAGTTTGGCCTCACGCCCGAGAAGTACGTCACCTGGCACCCAGGCGGAGCCCTCGGCGCCTCCATCCGCGCCGGCAAGTAGTAGAACCCATCCGCAAGGACAGGCAGAAAGGCAGTTCCAAGCATGTCTACGTTCTCCGGGGTCATCGTCCCCATGGTTACGCCGTTCAAGCGTGACGAAGGCCAGACCATCAACTACGAGGCGGGCGAGCAGCTCGTCGAGAGGATCATCGCCGGCGGCGCGAGCGGCATCTTCACCTTCGGCTCCAACGGCGAGTTCCACGTGTGCACGCCCGACGAGAAGATCGAGTTCTCGCGGTTCGTGATCGAGAGGGTCGCCGGCCGCGTGCCCGTCTACGTGGGCACCGGCTCGTGCTCCACGCGCGAGGCCGTCGAGATGTCGAAGCGCGCCGAGGACGCGGGCGCCTCGGCCGTCTCGGTCATCAACCCGTACTTCATGAAGGTCTCCGACGCCGAGGTCGAGGGCTACTACGCGGCCGTCGCCGAGAGCGTGAAGATCCCCGTCCTCATGTACAACATCCCCAAGTCCACGGGCACCAACCTCTCGCCCGAGGTCGTGGCGCGCGTTGCCGAGATCGACAACGTCAAGGGCGTGAAGGACTCCTCCGGCAACATGGACAACCTCGCCGCCTACGTCGAGGCCGCCAAGGGCAAGGACGTCGACGTCCTCGTGGGCTCCGACGGCAAGATCTCCGCCGCCCACGCGCTCGGCGCCTCCGGCGCGATCGCCGGAACCGCCAACCTCATCACCGACGTCGTGGTCTCGCTCTGGCGCGCGCTCGAGGCCGGCGACGCCGAGGTGGCCGCGTCCTTCCAGGCAGACGTCGAGCCCATCCGCGACGTCCTGCACATGGGCTCGACGCCCCAGACGCTCAAGCGCGCCCTGGAGCTGGCCGGCGTGCCGGTGGGCCCCGCCCGCAGGCCCGTGGCGGAGACCACGCCCGAGGTGGACGACAAGGTCCGCGCCATGCTCGACCACTACGGCATCGCGCACGAGTAGCACGCAGAAGGCACAGGGAGAAAGAGGGAGAAAATGAAGCTCCAGAAGGTTAAGGCAACCGAGAAGCTCGCCGAGATCGGCGCATTCGCCGTGGTGAGGGTCGAGACCGTCGAGCGCGGCCTGGAGATCGCGGACGGCCTGGTCAAGGGTGGCGTCCCCGCAATGGAGATCTCCTACACCAACGTCAACGCCGGCGACGTGATCGCTGCCGTCAAGGCCAAGTACGGCGACAAGATCTGCGTGGGCGCCGGTACCGTGATGGAGGCCGCCACCGCGCGCCTCGCCATCATGGCGGGCGCCGAGTTCGTGGTCTCCAACATGGAGTCCGAGGAGGTCGCGCGCGTCTGCAACCTCTACCAGGTCCCGTATGCGCCCGGCTGCACCACGGTCACCGAGGCCGTGAAGGGGCTCGAGATGGGCGCCGCATACATCAAGTGCTTCCCCATCTCCAACACCTACGGCGTCCAGCTCGTGAAGCTGTTCAAGACCCCCACGCCCTGGATGCCCCTCATGGCCTCCGGCGGCATCAACCTCGACAACCTTGCCGAGTGGGTGCGCTCCGGCGTGGACACCTGCGGCATGGGGAGCCTGCTCACCAAGGGCTCCGCAGACGAGATCGCCAAGAACGCCGCCGAGGTGCGCCGCATCATCGACGAGACCCGCGCCGAGATGGGCGAGTAGCGCCGACCCACATCAAGAATGCAGGCATCTGGCCGTGCGGTCCTTCGCGAACGCGGAGTCCGCACGGCCTTTCTCGTCGCATTCCAACAGGGTCATCACCTAACCTGCACACCACCTCGCGCTCACGGAACGAAGGTGACGTGTGGGCGGGAGGCGCCTCGCATGACGGCAAATGCCGCATAGCATGGAACATGCCGCATATGGCGGCCCACATGGCAACTTGAGGGAGGATCGTCATGAAGTTCTTTATTGACACAGCGGACCTGGACGAGATCAAGAAGGCAGAGAGTTGGGGAGTCCTCGCCGGCGTAACCACCAACCCGTCTCTCTATGCGAAGACCGGCGGCAAGCTGGCCGACTTCGAGGACCACATGGTCAAGATCTGCAAGCTCTGCGAGGGGCTGCCCGTCTCGGCCGAGTCCCAGGCAAAGACGACCGAGGGCATGATCGCGGACGGCGAGCGCCTTGCGGCCCTCGCCCCTAACATCGTGGTCAAGCTCCCCATCTGCGAGGAGAGCCTGCCCGCCACGCACGCGCTGGCCAAGGAAGGCATCCGCGTCAACATGACGCTCGTCTTCTCGGCGCCCCAGGCGCTTCTCGCCGCCTCGGCAGGCGCGCGCTACATCAGCCCCTTCGTCGGCCGCTTCGATGACATCGGAGACGACGGCATCCAGCAGCTCGCAACCGTGGTGCAGTGCGTCAAGAACTACACCTACGGCTACTGGGACGAGGAGGACGGCCCCGAGATCATCACCGCCTCCGTGCGCACCCCCAACCACGTGACCCAGGCGGCGCTCCTCGGCGCCGACATCGCTACCGTGCCCTTCTCGGCGCTCAAGAAGTGCCTGCGCCACCCGCTCACCGACCAGGGTCGCGAGCGCTTCGACGCGGATTGGGCTAAGGTCACTGGGGAGCAGGCCTAGCCACGACCGTCTCGAGAGGAGACACATGAGCATTACGAGAACCACGCACGAGGTGCGGCTCATCGCAAACTCGATGCGCCATGACATCGTCACCATGGTGTCAAAGGCGAAGTCGGGCCACCCGGGTGGGTCGCTGTCGTGCACCGACATCCTGGCGACGCTGTCCTTCACCGGCGTCATGAACTACGACGAGAACGACCCCACGAGCCCCGAGAGAGACCTGCTCATCCTCTCCAAGGGCCACGCGGCACCGGCCCTCTACGCCCTATTCCACCAGGTTGGCTGGGTCCGTGATGACGAGCTGGGAACGCTTCGCCAGCTCGGATCGCGCCTGCAGGGCCACCCTGACAGAAACGCCCTGCCGGGAGTGGAGGTCTGCTCGGGGTCTCTCGGCCAGGGCCTTTCGGTCTCGGCCGGCGCAGCTCTGGGCTTTCTCGCAGACGCCCCCGAGGGGACCCGTCCGCGCCACGTGTTCTGCGTGTGCGGAGACGGCGAGATGCAGGAGGGCTCCAACTGGGAGGCCCTGATGTTTGCCCCCAACCACGGCCTCTCCAACCTCACCATGTTCCTCGACCTCAACAACCTGCAGATCGACGGCGACGTGCGCAAGGTCAACTCGCTTGGGGACGTGGACGCCAAGCTCGCGGCATTTGGCTGGCACGTGATCCACACCGACGGCCACGACATCGATCGCCTCCACGCGGCAATCGAGGAGGCCCTGGCCTTCTCGGCGGCGCCCACCGCGATCGTGTGCGACACCGTCAAGGGCAAGGGAGTCTCGTTCATGGAGAACGAGGCCGGCTGGCACGGCAAGGCTCCAAACGAGGAGGAGACCGCGCTTGCGCTGGCCGACCTCGACGCGGAGCGCGCGCAGATCGAGAAGGAGGCCTAGCGATGGGCAAGAGAGCAACACGCGAGGCCTTTGGCGAGACGCTTGTCGAGCTGGCCAACGAGGGCGTGAACGTCTGCGCGGTCGACGCCGACCTCGCGGGGTCCACCACTACCAACAAGCTGCAGAAGGCGTATCCCGACCGGCTCGTGGACGTGGGCATCGCCGAGCAGGACATGGTCGGCGTGGCGTCTGGCCTTGCACTTACCGGGCGCATCCCGTTCACGGCGTCGTTCGCCGTGTTTGGCGTCGGACGCTGCTATGACCAGATAAGAAACACCGTGTGCGACTCCAACCTCAACGTGAAGGTGTGCCCCACGCACGCCGGCATCACGGTGGGCGAGGACGGCGCCACGCACGAGATGCTCGAGGACATCGGCATGATGAGGGCCCTCCCCAACATGCGCGTCCTGGTCCCGGCCGACTACCGCGCGGCAAAGGCCGCCATCCGCATTGCCGCTGCAACTTCCGGTCCCGTCTACGTGCGCATGGGCCGCCACAAGGTGCCCGAGGTCTACGACGAGTCCTTCGTGGGTGGCATTCCGTATGCGGGGGTGCTCCGCGAGGGCACGGACGTCACCATCCTCGCCTGTGGCGTCGAGGTGGCCCAGTCGCTCGCGGCGGCGGACATCCTTGAGCAGAGCGGCATATCCGCCGAGGTCATCGACGTCTTCTCGGTGAAGCCTCTGGCCGAGGACGTCATTCTCGCCTCTGCCGAGAAGACCGGCCGCGTCGTGACGGCCGAGGAGCACATGGTCGAGACCGGCATGGGCTCCGCCGTGGCGGCGCTTCTCGCCGAGAAGCGGCCCACCCCCATGCGCCTGGTGGGCATGCGGAGCTTTGGCACCTCCGCCCCTGGCGACGTGCTTCTCGAGCACTTTGGCCTTGACGGGGCAGGCATTGCCCGTCAGGTCGAGGAGTTCGTCCGCGCGTAGGTGCGAGGAACCCAGCGTTTATGCAGGTGCGCGCGACGGTTCAAGAACCGTCGCGCGCACCTGTTGTTTGATCCGCCTGTGGCCTTCTCGTGGCGTCCATCTGCGCGTTCTCTGTTCGTGCGGGGCAGCTCGCGCGTGGCGTTCTCGGCGCTTGGTATCATTGCGAATGTATCTGCATCTGCAATGCAAGAAGAAGGAGCTTTCGTGGCCAACCACTTTCGCAGCACAGAGCGACAGGGGTCGGACGGGGACGGCATGGGGCTTGTGCCCCCCAGCGAGCATATCGTGAGCAACGTGCCAGACATCGAGCCCGTCGAGGGCGATGTCGACGAGCAGGCGCCCGCCTCCGAGGATGCGCCCGAGGCAGTCCACGTCGTCACGGCGTCCGACCCGGCTGACTCCACGAGCGCGCAGCAGCGGCCCTATACCAGCGTCTTTGCTTCCCTTGCGGGCAACGATGACGCACCCGTGGCACCGCGCACCGGCACCCCGACCATCTCGTTCAAGAACGTGAGCCTTGTCTACCCCGCGCAACCCAACAAGCCCGCACTCGATGGCGTGAGCCTCGACATCTATCCTGGCGAGTTCGTCTTCGTCGTGGGCCACTCTGGCTCGGGCAAGTCGTCGCTTCTGCGCCTCATCACCTGCGAGCGCCGAGCGACCTCTGGCCAGGTGCTCGTCGCGGGGCAGGACCTCACCAAGCTCAAGAACAAGAAGGTCCCGTACCTCCGTCGCCAGATCGGCACCGTCTACCAGGACTTCAAGCTCCTGCCGGACAAGACGGTCTACGAGAACGTTGCGTTCGCGCTCGAGTGCATCGGCAAGCCGCGCGCCGTCGTGAACGTGCAGGTACCCGAGGTGCTTCGCCTCGTGGGCCTCGCCGAGAAGCAGGACAACTACCCCGACCAGCTCTCCGGTGGCGAGCAGCAGCGCGTCTCCGTGGCAAGGGCCATGGTCAACCGCCCGCCGCTGCTCATCTGCGACGAGCCAACGGGCAACCTCGACCCGGCCATCTCGCTGGGCATCATGAAGCTGCTCGACCGCATTAACCGCGAGGGCACCACCGTGGTCATGGCAACCCACGACCGCGAGATGGTCGACTCCATGCGCAAGCGCGTCATCGCGCTGGAAGCCGGCCACGTTGTCCGCGACCAGGAGAGGGGAGGCTACGGCTACTATGGCGCCCTCTAACTTCACCTACTCGCTGCGCGAGGCGGGTCATCACTTCCGCAGGAACTGGTCGACGGTGCTCGGAGCAATCGTGACCATCTTTCTTTCGCTCTTTATCATCGGGGCCTTTGCGCTTGCCTCCAACGTGCTCAGCAACATGGTGGGCAGCGTCGAGGACAAGGTCACCATCCAGGCCTTCCTTGCCGACGATGCCGATCAGGCCGCCGTCCAGCAGCTCCAGACCGAGATTCAGGGCTGGGACAACGTCGAGTCCGTCACGTATCGCAGCAAGGACGAGAACCTCGAGCAGTACCGCACCTCGATGTCGCAGCGCAACGCCTCCGACGCCGTTGCCGCGCTCGATGGCCAGAACCCCATCCCGGCCTCGCTCGTGATAAAGCTCACCGATCCCCAGCAGGTCGAGGGCACGGCCGAGAAGCTCATCGCCGATGAGACCTTCAAGTCCGTCTGCGACACGCCCGACAACCCCTCGAGCGACGTCCAGTACGGCCGCGACACCGTCGAGAAGCTCTTCTCGGTCACGAACATCGTGCGCGTCGCCGCCATCGTGCTCGTGGTGCTCCTGATCTTCGTGGCGTTCGTGTTCATCAACAACACCATCCGCCTCGCCATCACCGCCCGTCGCAGGGAGATTGCCATCATGCGTCTGGTTGGCGCGTCGAACGGCTTCATACGTGGGCCGTTCATCATGGAGGGCACGCTCGAGTCGCTCATTGGCGCCGGGCTTGCCATCGTCGCGCTTGCTGGCGGCATGAGCTACGTGATGCCCAAGCTTGAGAACAGCCTCAAGTTCCTCTCGTTCTACGTGTCGCCGCAGGCGCTCTATCTCACCTATGGCGGCCTTCTGGTGCTTGGCGTGCTCATCGGCCTCTTCAGCTCTGCCATTGCAATGAGGCGCTACCTCAAGGTCTAGGCGGGGTATCACAGTATTAGTTCGCAGGAAGGGGCGGTGCGGCTTGTTCGCGCCGCCCCGTTTTCTCAGGGAGGTCACATGGGCAGGAGACGTCCGGGCGCACGTCGAGGCGGCAACCACCGGCGCGGGGGCGGGAAGGCGGCACTTCGCAGGTCCCCCACGCTTGTGGGCACCCTGCGCGTGACGAGGCCGGGCGTGGCCACGGTCGAGACTCCCGAGGGCAGCTTCCGCGTTGCCCGCCGCGGGCTTCGAGAGGCAATGAACGGCGACGAGGTCACGGTATCGGTGTTCCCCGCGCGTGGAGGCGAGAAGGTCGCACTTGTCCAGGGGGTCATAGCCCGCGCGCAGACGACCTTCCTCGGGCGCTTCGAGCTGGCCGGGCCGCTCGGCGCCGTGATGCCGCTCGATGCCCGGCTTGGCCGAGACTTCTTCGTGGTACCCGAGGACACGTCGCCCGCGCGCCTTGGCGTGGGGGAGGGCGACGTGGTCGTTGCACGCATCGCGGAGTATCCCACGCGCAACAGCGCTGCCGTGGTGACCATCGAGCGCCGCGTGGGGTCGTCGGACGAGCTCGACCTCAACATAGAGTCGGTCATCGCCTCCTTTGGTCTTGCCACGGAGTTTCCGCCGGCGGCGCTTGCGCAGGCGGAGGGCATCCATGCCAACGTAGAGGACGCGCTCGAGCGTGACCACGCCCGACGTGACCTGCGCTCCCTTCGCTGCGTGACCATCGATCCCACGGACGCCAGGGACTTCGACGATGCGGTCTTTGCCAAACGCCTGCAAGATGGTGGCTTCGAGCTGTGGGTCCACATCGCGGACGTCACGCACTACGTGGGCTGGGACAGTCCCATCGGCAACGAAGCCAAGCGTCGTACCTGCTCCGCCTACCTGGTCGACCGCGTGCTGCCCATGCTCCCCGAGCGGCTGTGCAACGACGTGTGCTCGCTCAGGCCTGGCGAGGACCGTCTCGCCTTGAGCGTGCGCATGGAGCTTGATGCCGCCGGCAACCTCACGGCTGCCGAGGCCATGACCTCGGCGATTCGCTCCACGGCGCGGCTCGACTACGACACCGTGGACGCTCTGCTCGCCGGCCATGCGGATGCCTCCGTGCTGCATGAAGATCCAGCGGACGCGCAGGCGCTCGAGGAGGCGCTGCGCACGCTCGACTGCATCCGCGGGCTGCGCGAGCGCATCCGAGAGGAGCGCGGCTCGATCGACTTCGACACCGTGGAGCCCAAGGTGACGCTCGACGAGGAGAGGCATCCCACGGGCGTGACCGTGCGCACGCGCACGCGAGCGACGGGGCTGGTCGAGGAGGCCATGCTTCTCGCCAACGAGTCCGTTGCCCGCATGCTTGCCGACCGCGAGGTCCCCTGCGCGTATCGCGTGCACGAGCGACCCTCCCCGGATGACCTTCGGGCGACCGTACGCCCCCTCATGGAGCTGGGCCTCATCGATGGGAATGCGCAGCGGGAGGCCCTCGTCGCCGGGGAGCCCGCCGCAATCAACGCCGTGCTCGACGCCGCCCGCGGGACCTCGGGCGAGTACCTCGCCAGCTCCCTTCTCCTCCGCGCTCAGAAGCGGGCGGTCTACCTGCCCACCAACCAGGGCCACTACGCGCTGGGAGCGCAGGCGTATTGCCACTTCACCTCTCCCATCAGGCGCTATCCGGACGAGCTGGTGCATCGTGCGCTCAAGGCGCTTCTTGCCGGAAAGCTTGGCAGCAAGGAGCAGGAGCAGATCGCGGGTCAGCTGCCGCAGCTCTGTGCCACGTGCTCGCAGATGGAGCGCGCGGCGGACGGCGCGGCGAGGGCTTCTCAGCACATCAAGATGGCCGAGCTCTATGCGGATCGCGTCGGCGAGGCCTTCTGGGGCGTGGTGTGCGGCTGCGAGCGGTTCGGCCTCTTTGTCATGCTCGACGACACCTGCGCGGAGGGGCTGCTGCCCGTGCGCGCGCTTGGTGGGGAGTGGCTCGAATACGACGAGGACAGGCTGACCCTCACGGGCGAGGAGTCTGGGCGCGTGTGGACCCTGGGCACGCGCGTGCGCGTGGTGGTCGCCGAGACGGACATCCCACGCGGCAGGATAGACTTCGCGCTCGCGGACCAGCGTGGCGTCGCGCAATAATGGGAAGACTAACGAGCAGTGCATGCCGCGCGTCTCGCGCGTGAGTTTGGCCCAGGCGGGCCAGGGGAGAGGGACATGAACCAGGAGCAGAGCCAGAGCACGTTGACCGACAGCCTGGAGCAGGCGGAGGGACTCATCCTGCAAGGACAGGACGAGGCGGCGCGAGAGCTGCTCGCGCGTCTCGCCGAGGACGCCGAGGAGTATGTGGACCGCAACTGCGCCGCCACGGAGAGCGACCAGTGGTTTAGCTTCCCCACGCTTTTCGACCGGCTGTGCTATCGCCGCGTGGAGAGCGATCCCCGTACCCTGCACGACGTTGGCGAGCCGCTGGACAGGCTCTATGCAGACCTTGCCCTGGCGTGCGTGCGCATCGGTGACTACAGTGCGGGCGTCGAGGCGCTCAAGCAGGCCGTCCGCTGGAACCCCATGAACTGCGGCTACCGCCTCGACCTGGCCGACCTCTTCCGCACCAACGGAGACATGCAGGAGTATCTGGCGCTTACGTACAGCTGCTTCGAGCGTGCAAGCGACGCGCGTCACCTTGCTCGCGCCTTCCTCAACTTCGCAGGGTACTTCGAGGCGCAGGGAAAGTCCCGGACAGCGGCAGCGGCGCTTCGTGCGGCGAGGCGCCTCGAGGTGGAGGACTCCGCGCTCGAGGCTGCGCTTGACCAGGCCGCAGGTACCGATCAAGATCCGGACGGCGTGACCGACAAGGAGACCACGGACCTTCTCGCCGAGGAGGGCCTGCCAGACGGCGCCAACGCCGAGGTGGCAATCTGCCTGCTCATGTGCGCGCAGGACGCTGCCGCCGCAGGCGAGCGCGACGTTGCCACCACCCTCACGCTGCGAGCCCGAGACCTGGTGGGCGAGCCTGCGGCCATGACGCTTCTGCAGCTCATCCGCGACACCGATGCCGAGATGGCCCAAGAGGCGGCCTCCGAGGGCGCCGCTGACGAGAAGCCCGCAGATGCCTCAAACGAGTCGCAGGTCAACGGGGGTGCGGGCGATGCCCAAGCCAACTAAGCGCGAGAAGAAGACCATCGCGCGCAACCGCGCGGCACGCCACGAGTACTTTGTGGACGAGACCTTCGAGGCGGGCGTCGAGCTCACCGGCACCGAGGTCAAAAGCCTGCGCGAGCGCGCATCGCAGATCACGGACGCCTTCTGCCTCGTTCGCGGGGGAGAGGTGTGGCTGCATGGCGTGCACATCCACCCCTACTCCAACGGCGGCGTGTGGAACGTGGACCCTGACAGGAAGCGCCGGCTCCTGCTGCATCGTCATCAGATTGACTACCTTGACGGCAAGCTCCGCACCAAGGGCATGGCCCTCATTCCGCTTGAGCTTTACTTTGACGAGCACAACCGCGTGAAGCTCTGCATTGGCCTCTGCCGCGGCAAGAAGCTCTACGACAAGCGCGACGACATGGCGCGCCGCGATACCGACCGCGAGATTCAACGCGCGCTCAAGGAGAGGAGCCGCTAGGTCGCGCCGCCGGGCGATATGATGGAAACGTCTGGTCCGCAAGGTCGAGGAGAGGAGACCCATGGACGCAAAGGCGATGTTCAGTTTCTCGTACGGGCTCTATGTGGTGTCGGCCAACGACGGCGAGAACGTTGGCGCCTGCCTCATCAACACTGCGCTGCAGGTGACGGGCGACCCGCTGCAGGTTGCTGTCACGCTTAACAAGCAGAATCACACCACCCAGGTCGTGAAGGCGGCGGAGCACTTCACGCTCACGGTGGTCTCCAAGTCGGCAGACATGCCGTTCATTGGTCGCTTTGGCTTCAAGAGCTCTGCCGACGTCGACAAGTTCGAGGGCATCCCCACCAAGACCTCGTTGCTCTTCGACCCCTACACGCCGGAGCACGCGTGCGCCATGGTCTGCTGCGCGGTCGTGAACACCGTTGACCTGGGCACCCACATCATGTTCATTGGCGAGGTCTCCGATGCCGAGCGCATCTCGGACGAGGAGCCCATGACCTACGCGTACTATCACGGCGTCCTCAAGGGAAAGACGCCGCCCAAGGCGTCCTCCTACATCGAGGGAGAGGACCCAACCAAGCTCGTCGTGCCCGTCTCGGCGCCCAAGCACCACTTCCGCTGCAACGTCTGCGGGTACGTCTACGAGACCACCGACGAGGAACTCCCTGCGGACTTCCGCTGTCCTGTCTGCGGCGTTGGCCCCGAGAACTTTACAAAGATTGATTAGCGTTCTGCCCGTGGTGCGCCACGGTTGATGTAAGCTCGTAAGTAGCATTTGTTGGCAAGGTACGCGTGCACTCAAGAGAGAGGAACCACCATGGCTGACGAGAAGAAGACCTACACCTTCCGCTGCACCGTCTGCGGCTACGAGGTCACCGTTGACACTCCCGAGCTTCCCGAGGACTACGTCTGCCCCGTGTGCGGCGTTGGCCCCGACATGTTCGAGCTCGTCGAGGAGTAACTGGAGCAACCCAGCGAAGCGTTCCTCGCATCGATGAGGCGGGCCGGTGCCGTGTATGTGGCTCCGGCCCGCCTCGTGTTGTATGTTGGAGCCGTCTGTAAAGTTGGCGCACGCGGGTGCGGGTTGCCGCTGGTCAGGGGGCGCGCATGTACAAGCTGGTCGCAAGTGACATGGACGAGACCTTTCTCGCCCATGACCACAGCATTCCCAGGGCAAACGTCGAAGCAATACGACGCATGCGGGAGCTGGGGGTGCTCTTCGTGCCGGCATCGGGGAGGCCGTATTCCTCGATACTCGAGAGCTTCTCGTCTGCGCCGGCCGACCTTCTCGACGGCAGCTATGTGATCTCGTACAACGGCGGCACCATCAACCGCGTGGGCGAATCCCACCCGCTTGAGGCCCACTCGCTTCCCTTTGATGTGGCGCGCGACCTCTTCGAGCGTGGCAGGGCCTTCGATGTGGGGGTTCACATCTACCAGAGCGATGGCACCGTGTGGGCGGCCAACCTGCCAGAAGATGATAGGCGCTACCTCGACGGCCACATGGGATACCGGGAGTTCGACGGTGCCTCCATCGACTTCCTGCGGGACGTGCCTCTCGCCAAGATTCTCTTTGTCCGCCACGACCTCGTGTTTCTCCATCAGATGGCAGAGCAGATCGGCGAGGTGCCGGGGACCGCGTTTACGTACTCGTCCGGCCGCTACCTCGAGTGCCTTCCCATGGGCGTGGACAAGGGGCGCGGGCTGCGTGCCCTTGCGCGCATCCTTGGCGTCGACATGGCAGAGACCATCGCGGTGGGCGACTCCCTTAACGACCTGCCCATGATTGAGGCCGCGGGTATGGGGGTTGCCGTCTCGAATGCAACCGATGGCATCGATGACCTCGCGGGGTATGCAGCTCGCTCCAGCTGCGACGACGGCGTCCTTGCAGAAGTGGTCGAGAAGTTCATCGAGCCTCAGGCGTGTTAGCCCTGCGCTACAATGGCGAGGCCGTGGCGGCTTTGGGGCCGACGTTGCGGTGCGCGGCCGATAGGGGCGTGTGATGATGGCGGACGCCCCGCAAGGCTAGGAGGCCCTGGTAGATGAAGCGCGCTAAGCAGACGTCGGAGTCAATCGAGCTGGCGGCGATTCTCGCATTCTCCGGTGGCCTCATGGACGCATACTCGTACCTCGCGCGCGGGAAGGTCTTTGCCAACGCCCAAACCGGAAACATCCTGCTCTTTGGCGTAAATCTCGCCGACGGCGACGTTGACCGCGCGCTTCACTACGCCGTGCCCGTGGCTGCGTTTGCCGTTGGGATCGCCCTTGCGCACTCCATCAAGCTTTTCTCGAAGGAGCGTCGTTTGCACTGGCGTCAGGTCGCGCTTCTCGTTGAGGCTGCGCTTCTCCTTGTGGTGGCGTTCATTCCCGACGACCTCAACCTCATTGCGAATAGCCTTACCTCGCTGGGCTGCGGCATTCAGGTCCAGGCGTTCAGGAAGCTCCATGGAAACGGCTTTGCCACAACCATGTGCATTGGCAATTTGCGAAGCGGTACCCAGAGGCTCGTGGACTATCTGCACGAGAAGGACCGCAGCTACCTCGAGGGGTGCCTGCTCTACTACGGGGTGATTCTCTGCTTTGCCATCGGCGCGATCGCAGGTAGCCGCGTCATTGGAGCGTTGGGCCTGAAGGCGATTCTCGTGAGCCCCGTGCTGCTTGTGATTGCGTTCTTCGTGATGTTCCAGGATCGCGAGAAGCGCGCTCGCGAGCGCGTCGCCGCTGCTGCGGCTGCAGCTGCGGCCGAGGCCGGGGAGCCCCAGCAGCGCTAGCGCGACTGGGGCCCGGTTCGGCCTCTTGCGAGAACGCGCCCTCCGGCGAGAAAATGACGCCGGAACACGACCTTCGTGCGGTTTACCCGCAAGAATGCGCCCTCCGGCGAGGAAATGACGCCGGGACTAGGATTTCCGACGGGATTCCGCACGAGAAGGGCCCTCCGGCGAGAAAATGACGCCGGGGCCGAGGTTTCCGATGGGATTCCGCACGAAGTGCGCCTTCTGGCGCCCGTTTTTCTCCGCAAGGGCATTTTCTGACAAGCGCGGTGGAGAATGACTTCCTTCGGTGGAGAACATCTTCCTTTTGGGTAGACTATGCCATGTGGCTCTGTGCCGCCGTTCTTTGATAACGCGTATGGTGGCAGCGTCCCCATTCCATCTCTGGGGGTGACTGGTTTCGACAGGGTGCATCTGAGATGGGCAGCAGGCCGTGGTCTCCTCGCCACGTAAAACAGGGGAACCGTCAAATTGAATTGACGACAACTCTTCTTTTGAGCCTCAGCTGGCTCTCGCTGCTTAGTCTTAACTAACCAGCGCGTCAAACCGGGGGTCTCTCCCGCTCCCGGGGCGGCGTCATTCTAGGGAGACGCTCGCGCGGATGTAGTCGGTATGCCGCGCGCTAAGACCAAACCGGCTGGGAGGCCAAGCGCGGGCTACCGGGTGCGCGGCCTCCGAGACCCGACCGGCAGCTGAGCCTGGAGACACCTGTCAGGGGCGTGCTTTGGACCGGAGTTCGATTCTCCGCACCTCCACCAAAAGCGTAGGCGTCGAACCCCTCTATGGGGCTCGGCGCTTTTTGTATAGTTGGGTGGTCGCGCGTGGCGTGGCAACGTGACGGTTCGTATTCGGAGGCGGTCTATGGGCAGCAGCGACAAGCCCGCCCTCGTGCTCGAGGGTGGCGGCTACAGGGGCATCTTCACGGCAGGCGTTCTCGACGTCCTTCTCGAGAACGGCATCTACACCAGCTCCTTCAAGAGCGTGTGGGGTGTCTCGGCCGGCGCGCTCAACGCCGTGAGCTATCGCTCGCGCCAGATTGGCCGCACCATGCGCGTCATGCTCACGTTTCGCGACGACCCGCGCATGATGTCTCTCCTCTCGCTCGTGCGCACGGGCAACCTTGCGGGGACCGACTTCATGTACGACGAGGTCCAGAACCACATTGACCCCTGCGACCTCGACGTCTTTAACAAGGACCTCACGCCCATGTACTTCGTGGCGTCTGACGTGCTCTTTGGTGCACCGGCCTATCTGCACGTGGAGGGCGAGAAGCTCGACGCCACCAAGGCCCGCGCCTCCGCCTCGTTGCCGGGCGTCTCGACGATGGTCGAGATAGACGGCCATCGCTACCTCGACGGCGGCACCACAGACTCGATTCCCTTTGCCGTTGCCATGGGGCTCGACGGTGCGCCTGAGGTTCCCGGAGCAGAGCCCGCCGACCGTGCGCTTGTGGTGCTCACGCAGGACCGTACCTACATCAAGGATGGGGCCACCGAGCGCGCCATCCTGAGGACCCACCGCTACGACGTCTATCCCTACTACGAGCAAGCGCTTGCCACGCGTGCCGACCGCTACAACGCGCAGCGAGAGGAGCTTGCCGGCCTCGAGGCCGAGGGCCGCGCACTGGTGCTCTTGCCGCCCGAGCCAGTGACGATTCGCGCGTCCGAGCACAACGGCGAGCCGCTTTTGCGACTCTACCTGCAGGGGCGCCAGGAGGCGACGAGCCACCTCGAGGAGATTCGCGCGTTTCTGTAGGGGGCAGGGGTGCCCGAGACGGCTGCGTCACCCGCCGGACCGGGTCCTTCTCGCTTGTCAAAATTGTGTGGGAAAAAAGCTCGGTAAACAGGACGTCTGTGGCTGTATACTTTTAAGGCTTTTCCACCCAGAGCCCCGTAACCTCTGTTTCGAAAAAGCACGGCGGCCTGTCCAGAGGCAGCCATTCCAAGATGTGTGTAGGAGGAGTCAAGTGAAGAAGTCGACTCAGTTCGCCAAGACGGGCGAAGTCGAGCGCAAGTGGGTGCTCATCGACGCCGACGGCATGACGCTCGGTCGCCTCGCGACCCAGGCCGCCATGATTCTCCGCGGCAAGAACAAGCCCCAGTACACCCCCAACGCAGACACCGGTGACTTCGTGATTGTCATCAATGCCGACAAGGTCGTTCTTACCGGCAACAAGGCAAACACCAAGTCCTACTGGCGTTACTCCGGCTACCTCGGCGGACTCAAGACCGAGTCCTTCAAGGAGGCCATGGCCAAGCACCCCGAGCGCGTGATCGAGCACGCCGTCAAGGGCATGCTCCCCAAGACCACCCTTGGTCGCAAGCAGGGCATGAAGCTCAAGGTCTACGCTGGCCCCGAGCACCCGCACGCCGCTCAGAACCCCGTCAAGATCGATGTGGAGGCTTAACCGATGGCTGACAACACCGTTGTTTATACCGGCACCGGCCGTCGCAAGGAGGCTGTCGCTCGCGTCCGCCTCGTTCCCGGCACCGGCAAGATCGTCGTCAACGGCCGCGACGCTGCTCAGTACTTTGGCCGTCAGCAGCTCGTTGACAACGCCGCTGCGCCCCTCCGTCTGACCGAGACCGCCGAGTCCTTCGACGTCCTCGCCCGCTGCGATGGCGGCGGCATCAACGGCCAGTCCGGCGCTCTTCGCCTTGGCATTGCCCGCGCCCTTCTCCAGGCAGGCGAGTACCGCGAGGAGCTCAAGAAAGCTGGCTTCCTCACCCGTGACTCCCGTGCCGTCGAGCGCAAGAAGTACGGTCTCAAGAAGGCCCGCAAGCGCCCGCAGTTCTCGAAGCGCTAGGGTTTTCTCGTCGCTTTGCCCCTTATCGGGACCCGCCTCAGTGCGGGTCCCGATTTTTTGTGTCCGGACCCCCTTGCCCTGCTGGTCCCTCGGCCCTTCTAGCCCCTCGGAGCCTCCTGGCTCCCTGTCCCCGCCACCTCCCCCTCCCTCGTTCTTTATCGGTTTCTGTGAAAAGCGCTTCTGGCCAACAGGGCAAACGCAGAGTCCGGTTCACAGATACCGATAAAGAACGAGGGGAGGGGAGGCCCGGCCGACACGCTGTGCACGAAAATCGCGGTTGCCGGTCCAAATTCGGGGCTTCGCTTAGTATCACCCCACGGGTGCCATTTCCCTACCTGCGGCTCCGCAAAAAGTTAGGGCCCTCGTACTCGGCGATTCGCCCAAAAAGGACCGGCAACCGCAAATTTTGGGCTCTTCGCTGTTTCTAGTGGGTAGCGGATGAGACGGCCAGCTGGGCCGA